>JANYFS010000207.1 GCA_025359705.1 Deinococcales bacterium
TTTCGGGAGGAAAACGAAGAAGAAGCAAAGCACCAATAATGCTAAGTATAGAAAAACCCTTACCTAGTCCTTTTGGTTTTTTATCTACTGCTGAAAAATACAACTTTTCATATTTGGCTCGAGCAGCTCCCCAATCTCCCAAATCCTCGAGCGCTTTCCAGTGTGCTTCCTCTGCATCTAATCCACTCGAGCGGTAATGGCGCACTGCTTCTTCATAGTGTTCGGTAATCTGTTCGGTAATCTTCTCTCGAGCCAAGGGTTCCAAACCCCAACTTGCTTCATTGATCCACGCTTGTAAATCAATGTTCATTTTGCACCTGCCAATACATTGTTCATGGCCCCTACAATCTTGGCCCACTCCAGACTTTGTGCCTCGAGCATTTTGTTCCCTTTGTCGGTCAGGCGGTAAATATGCCGAATCCGCCCGTCTACCACAATGCTGTTGGCCTCAATCGAACCCTGCTCCTCGAGGGAATGGAGGGTGGGGTATAGGGTGCCTTCTTTAAAATCCAGTACCCCTTTGGAACGGGCTTTGATGCGCTGGGCGATGGCGTAGCCGTGCAGTGCCTCCTCGGATAAAGTTTGCAGTACCAAAAGTGGGAGCGTGCCTTTCACATTCATGGCTCGAGTATACCTCAAATCTCGAGGTATGTAAATCTCGAGGTATACCCGTTTTGAAGTATGGGTTATTTCAAACGCAGGGGCAAGCCCGCCACCAAAAGCCACGCCTGATCCGCAAGGGCGGCGACTTTTTGATTCACCCGCCCCAAAACATCCCGAAATTGCCGCCCCAGCGGGTACTCTGGAACGATGCCCAAGCCGACCTCGTTGGAGACCACCCAGAGGGTTTTGTGACGGGCCAGCTCGAGCCAGACCTCACAGCGCTCGAGGGTTTCGGCTTCGGAAACACCCAAAAGCAGCAGATTGGAAACCCACAGCGATAGGCAATCGAGCAGCACCACTTCGGTTTGCACTTGGGCAAAGGCATGGGCCAAATCGAGTGGCTCCTCGAGGGTGATCCAGCCCAAATTCTGGCGCTCGAGGCGGTGGCGCGAAATGCGCTCGGTCATTTCACCGTCGAAGGCTTGGGCAGGGGCAATGAAGCTGACTGCGTTTGCACCTGCATTTCTGGCACGCTCGAGGGCAAAGTTGGATTTTCCACTTCTTGCGCCGCCTGTTACGAAAACAAGATGACTCATGAATGAATTTTCTCCCACTCGAGCGCATGATTCGGGATGTCGGAACCGCACAAATTCTTTTTGTCAGGGCTGCCCAGGTTTTCAATCATCTCCACTCCGTATTCCGCATATTCCTCGAGCAGACTGTGTGGCCTTGCCATAACCCGTTCTCTCAAAACTTGCCAGTAAGCGCTCATTCAATCATCATATAGACCACTGCTCGAGCGCATTACCCTCCTGTTTAGCATGATCCAAATTACGCTCGAGTTGGGCAATGTTAGACAATAAAAAGTTAGACAGTAAAAAGTTCCCACAACGTGTGGGAACTTTTGTTTATGCTGCTTGGCTCGAGGTTTTCTCTCAAAAGCATATGTAAAAACCGTTCGATTTTAAAGTTTCAAAGCATCCCCCATCAGCGCTTTGGTGTGTTCTACGGGTTTGAACCCCACCGATTCATAGATTTTGGCGGCGTGGTATGTTTCATCAGCAATCATCACCAGAGTCTCGAGGTTCCATTCCTCGAGGGCAAACTGGGCCACCCGCCACACCAAAGTGCCACATAGCCCCAGCCTGCGAAAGTTGGGGTCGGTTCCTACCGCTTGAAAGCGCCCCACGGTGCCTTCATAAAAAATTCCCATATCCGCGACCACTTGGCCTTGCAAAAATGCCCCGAACCACAGCCCATGCCCAGCCTCCACCATGCGGCGGTAACGGGCCATCGATTGCTGTTTGAAGATGCGGTAGGGAGCCTCGAGGTAGTAGGGATATCGAGCGGCGACTTGGCACTCGAGAACTTGCGCCCAGTCTAAGTCCGAAACAATTGGGCGAATTTCCGCCTCGAGGTTGACCTTGGGTGGGGCATGAACCGCAGTTGTCGCCAGAACCACACTGTGTTCCAAAGTAAAACCTTCGGGGATGTGTGGCTCGAGGTTCGGGGTTTCTTTGTCCCAAGCCAGCAAAATGTGATTTACGGTGGGGGGTGTACCGATTTCGGCAGCAAAAACCTCGAGCCAGTGCGCGAAATCTTGGGCTTGTGGAGGTCGCTCGAGTACCAAATAATTTCCCCAATAATGCGTGGGATTGGAGGGTGAACGAATCACTAAATAATTCTCGTGTGCATGGTCCCGCTCGAAGACATCCCCCTCAAAACGCGATACAAAAAGGCTGGTGGTGGTTCCAAGTCCCCATTTTTTAGGTTCCATTAGTGAATATCAATTCCTTTTTCCGAACGGTAACGCTCCATGCCGTCCCACTGGCCCACTTCTGGTCTCGAGGTGGTCAGTTCTTTCCAAGTGATGCTGTCATGCTCGGGAGCCACTTCCACCATTTCGATGCAGTTTTCTACGGGGCAAACGTTGTAGCATAATGCACAACCCACACAGTCTTTTTCCCGCACCACGGGGCTGGGTCGGCTCGAGGCCACTGCTTTGCCACTCATTCGCTCATCGTAGCCAGGTAAGACCGCTATGCCATCGCTCGAGTGCAGGTCGATACATTGGTGAGTGGTGTCGTTGCAGGCCACATAGCAGAGGTTGCACTGGATGCATTTATCGGCATTGATCCGAGCCACTGCTTTAAAGCTCAGGTCAAAATCTTCGTAGCGGCTGATGCGGGGCAGACTCAGCCCAATGATCTCATTGACTGAGGCATAGCCTTTGTCGTCTAAATAGTTGGAAAGCCCGTCGCAAAGATCCTCGATGATGCGGTAGCCATGGTGCATCACTGCGGTACAGACCTGCAAACTGGTTGCGCCCAACAGCAGGAATTCGGCAGCATCCTTCCAGGTGGAAATC
>JANYFS010000201.1 GCA_025359705.1 Deinococcales bacterium
CAATGCAGGCTCCTGCATGAGAAAGTGCCATTAACATGTCTTTGCCCACGATGTTCAGGTCGGAGTAATTCCACACGGCACGCTCGAGGGATTCTACAATTTGAAAATGTTCGGAGGTGGTGGCTTCTTGAATCGAATAAAGGCTCATAGTCTTTAAAATCATAGCGCATCGCTGCCAAATGTATATTACCCACAAATATTACGGGTATTCGCGGGTATTCACTACACCTTACCGTAGTAAACCAGTATTTTTGCGTGGTACACCGATGTTATAGTGACCTATGCTAATCCAATCCGCCGAACTGCGCCTGCTCGAGTTGCCGCTTAAATTTCGCTTCCAAACCTCTTTTGGAACTCAGACCAGCAAAGAATTTGCCCTGCTTATTTTGAAAGGTGAGGGGCTGATGGGGGTTGCCGAATGCGTGACGGATGTCTTGCCGCTGTACCGCGAAGAAAGCAACGCCAGCGCTTGGACTATGCTCGAGCAGGTTTTTTTGCCTTTGGTGGTAGGTAAAGATTTTGCTAACCCCGAAGCCCTGGCCCTAGAACTGGCCCCGTTTAAAGGCAACCCGATGGCAAAAGCCACCCTCGAGATGGCTTTTTGGGATGCGTGGGCGCGGTCTTTGGAGCAGCCCCTGTGGAAAGTGCTGGGCGGGGTGCGGACAGCGGTGGATGTGGGGGTTTCTTTGGGGATTCAACCCAGCCTCGAGCAGACCGTGGAAAATGTAGCAAAGCACGCTGAGCAGGGTTATAAGCGGATCAAACTGAAGATTCAACCTGGCTGGGATGTGGCTCCACTGCGGGCGGTGCGCTCGGCTTTTCCCGATCTGACCCTGACCGCCGATGCCAACTCGAGCTACACTTTGGCGGATTTGCGTACTTTGCAAGCCATCGACGAAGTGCGGCTGGATTACCTCGAGCAGCCGCTGGCCTTTGATGATTTGCTGGATCATGCCAAGTTGCAAGCCCAAATGCAGACTCCGCTATGTTTGGATGAATCGATCACCTCGGCGCGGTTGGCCCGACACGCCCTCGAGCTTGGGGCTTGCCGCCTGATCAACATCAAGGCAGGAAGATTGGGGGGCCACCTCGAGTCGCGGCGGGTACACGATGTAGCCCAGTCTTTTGCTGCGCCCTTGTGGTGTGGTGGAATGCTCGAGAGTGGCATTGGTCGCGCTCACAACATCCATTTGGCAACCTTGGCGGGGTTCAGCAAACCAGGAGACACCAGTTCCTCGAGCCGATATTGGCAGACCGACATCATCGAAGAGGCACTCGAGGCCAAAGATGGGGTGATGCCTGTGCCACAGGGCAACGGAATCGGAGTGACTTTGAATATGGAATTCCTCGAGCGGGTGACTTCCAAGAAAAAAGTAATTGAGCAGTAATACCAAACAAAGATGATTACCAGATATATTTTTTGGACATACTGACTTAAGATCGCTTTTCGGGCGGTTAGCGGACGAGGCAGCGCCCCGTCCCTACGAATGATTAATTTCTGCCAAAAATTTCCTCCCAGTGGTCATGTCTGGGAATTAGATTAACTTGGTATAATCTCTTTTGGCGAACTTCAGAACGGTATATAAAAGGGCGAGCCAGCAGCCCGCCCTGATTACCTCTGATTTGTCCTAGACCCTTTTTCTCGAGATTTTCCCCTCGAGGTTTACACCCATTACTTGGCCTTTTTAGACCGCATCACTACCGTTTTAGCAGCGTCGCGCTCTTTCTCCAGCATCGTGATGCCTTTTTGAATCACTGCTTTGAGGGCTTCGTCGGTTTCGGTGTTCAGGCTCGAGCGCATGGTGGTCAGCATTTTGGTTTGTAGCGCTCCGTATGCTTTAAACATTTTATACTCAAATTTTGCATCAGTGGGACTCACTTTGTTCAATTTTTCCTCGAGCTTACCCCCACCCGATTTGGCAACTTTATCTTGGATTTTGGCATCCACAAAAGGTTTTAGGCTCTCCGAATAGCTCGAGAGGTCGTTTTGCAGTTGCGTGGCAAAGGTTTTGACTTCGGGGCGCTGACCTTTTTCGATCATGTAGGCACTGATTCTGCTTTGCATCTGCACCCCCAACCAAATTTTCACCGCCACAGGCTGCCCCTCGAGCTTGGCGGCTGCGTCCGCAGCGCCCCCTTTCGCAGCCAAAACCCCACTCGAGACACCCATCATCAACAGTGCTGCACCGATCCAAACGATTTTCTGATTCTTCATTTTTGTTTCCTCCTTAACCCTTAGAGCGGGTCAAGAGAAGAAAAGTTCCCGACTGCAAAAATCACAGGGGGATGTTGCCGTGCTTCTTATAGGGCCGCGTTTCTTCCTTCAAAGCCAGCATCTCGAGCGCCTGAATCAAAATTCGCCTCGAGTCTTCGGGTGCGATCACATCGTCGATATATCCTTTGCTGGCGGCAACGTAGGGGTTCTCGAAGGCTGCTTTATATTCGGCAATTTTTTGCGCTCGAGTGGCTTCGGGGTTTTCACTTTGCATAATTTCGCGGCGGTAAACGATATTTGCCGCGCCGTCCGCCCCCATCACCGCCACCGCTGCGGTGGGCCAAGCCAGCACCACATCCGCGCCCATATCCCTCGAGTTCATGGCGAGGTACGCGCCGCCGTAACTTTTTCGCACAATTAAAGTGATTTTGGGGACAGTGGCTTCGGCATAGGCATAAAGCATTTTGGCCCCGTGCCGAATGATTCCCGCATGTTCTTGAGCCACCCCAGGCAAAAAGCCCGTCACATCCACCAGTGTAACCATCGGGATGTTGTAACAATCACAGGTGCGAATAAACCGCGCCGCTTTGTCCGAAGCATCGATGGTCAGGGTTCCTGCCATTTGACGCGGGTTGTTGGCGACAATGCCCACCGAACGCCCGCCCATACGGGCAAAACCACAGATGATATTCTTGGCAAAATCGGGCTGAATCTCGAGGAAATGATGGTCGTCGATCAGCTCCCGAATCACCTCGAGCATGTTGTAGGGCCGCTTGGTATCGGGCGAAACAATCTCGAGCAGTTTGGGGTTGCTGCGGTTGCTGGGGTCTGTCGTGGGCAACATCGGCGGTTTTTCTTTGGCATTTTGCGGCAAAAAAGCGAGTAACTCCCGAATCGTCTCGAGGACTTCGCTGTCCGAGTCCCGCTCGAGGTGAGCTACTCCACTTTTTTGAGTATGCACATCTGCGCCGCCCAGCTCGTCGAAGGTGACTTCTTCTCGAGTGACCGATTTGATCACTTCGGGACCTGTGATGAACATGTAACTGCTGCCGCGAGCCATCACAATAAAGTCGGTCAGGGCGGGGCTATAGACTGCTCCACCCGCACAAGGGCCAAGAATGGCGCTGATTTGTGGCACCGAGCCGCTATAAATGGCATTGCGGTAAAAGATTTCGCCGTATCCCGACAGCGAATCCACCCCTTCTTGAATCCGCGCCCCCGCCGAATCGTTGAGGCCAATGATCGGGCAACCGGTTTTGGCTGCCAGATCCATCACCTGAGCCACCTTTTGCGCGTTCATTTTGCCCAAGCTGCCGCCCAACACGGTAAAATCTTGGCTGAATACAAAAACCTGCCGCCCCGCGATGGTTCCGCGCCCCGTAACCACCCCGTCGCCTGGGGCATCCACCCCATTCATCAGCTTGCCGCCTTGGTGCTGCACAAAAGTGGACAGCTCGAGGAAACTGTCCGCGTCCAGCAACACCTCGAGCCGCTCCCTTGCGGTCATTTTGCCACCCTGATGCTGCTTCTTAATCCGCTCTGGGCCACCGCCACCCACTACTTTTGCCCGTCTGGTGTCCATCTCCGCCAAAAGTTCCTGCAATGCCCCAAGTTTTTCTGCCATTTGCAAGATCATAGCAAACGAGCGTTAGGCTTAGGGGGTTTTGGTTTTGGGGATGGGTGGACGCTCGAGGGGAGAAACAAAAAGAGAGACCCTCTCGAGTCTCTGGTTTACACTATACCTGAAGTGTTTAAAGGTACATCGATATAGTGATGGTTTGATTTGGATCGTTTTTGAGATGACCAGAAATATTATGTGACCCACTATAGGGTGGAGTAAATTTTAGATACCCATTAGGTAAATTCTCGAGGGTTCCAAGCAAGTTATCCCAAATAATCTCATCTTGTGCAATACCGACAAAGATGGGTTTGAAAATACAATAGCCCAGTCCATTGCTCCATGATACTTGAGAAGGCAGAATAAATTCATTCTGTCCATCTACCTGATCTGAACCTTTGAGATACAGACCAGAGCCAACCACCTCAGTTTGAAGTGTGGATTTTGATTCTGGAATGCCTTTTATCATCGAGGAAACTTCGTAAGATCCCGCCTCGAGCGGTGCAGTAAATTCTACTTTAGTATTTGAAATCACCTGAATGGTTCCACTCGAGGCAGTCCACTCGAGTTCTGGGATTGGGATATTTGGCATCGAGTACGGGTTAATGGCTTCGACAATCCATTTTTGCCCAGGCTCCAACCTCACTGTCTGATTATAGCTATATGGGTACGATAGTAACTTGGGGATCTTGATCGTTGGAGTGTAAAAATGAATATTTTTATTATCTTGATCGTAACTATATGGCTCTTTGATTTTTACGCCAACGTAATAGTCATAAAGATTCTTAC
>JANYFS010000210.1 GCA_025359705.1 Deinococcales bacterium
CCTCGCCAGAGGCATCACCCCGTCGGATCTGACAACCTAACCGTTGGGGAATTGATCGAACGTGCCAAGAATGCAAAAAATGGCATGAAGTTCACCCTCTTGTTTAACGGCGATATATCTGGTTATTCCTCCTATTCGGAGGCAGAGCTGGCCCTCTATAACCTCTGCCTTTTTTGGGGTGGTTTGGAGAACAGTGAGGATATGTTTCAGTCTTCCGCTCTTTTTCGGGATAAGTGGTTTGAGAAGCGCGGCCAGCTTACCTATGGTGAAATGACCCGCCATAAATCAATCTCGGGTTGGGATGGTAATCAATTCGTTCTTCACAGTGAACCCCGTTTGGGTGCAACCCCTTTGTCTACCTTGGAAGTCTATAAACGGTACGACCAAAACCGATCCATAATTACTCTAAGAGGCTTAGGGCGTATCAACGACCTGAGTGTCCATAGTTCAACTCGAGAAAGTTATGCGAAAGTTTGGATGTTGATCGTCAACCGTTTCGCTAATCCTGAAAACTTTCACAGAAACGAAAAAGGTGAGGTTATAGTCACCCTGGGGGGTCTACAAAAGGCCCAGCTTAACGGGGTAGGGGGTATGTACCAAGTATCCTTGAGGATACGTAGTATGCAGCCCTATGGTTTCCACAATGGGATAGAACATCTCAGACCCGAAAACGTAAAGAGTGAACTTTGTATCGTCATACCCGAAAACTTTGAACAACTGGGAATCTTCACTACCCCACCCAACAACACCAACCAAGACGAAGACTCTAGGCCGTTATTGCCTACGGCAACTCAGGCCAGAACGATGTATTTGCAGAGTAATACAATAGAACTACTCTCTCTCCCTGTGAAAGAGAAAGCATATTGTTTTCCTTCTTCTAAAGCTCGCCTAGAGCGCGAGTCTTACCCTTTACGCCGTGCCTCCACAGTGGCGGGTTTACTCAATCTGAGTGGTTCAAAAACCCTCGAGGAACTGAAGGCTGTTTCTCCTCACGGCGTAAAGGGGTTGACCATTGTTCTGGATGCCTTGGTGACTTCAGGTAGTGTTAAATTTGATGGCGAACGGTTTTCTATTGACTGGGACGCATATCGTACCGCTAAAACCGAAGAGGCTGAATCGTCAGTGGGATACCGAAATGCAGCAATCCTGATGGCCCGTCAGTCCATTTCTCAGTACGCAATGGTCGCCCACTTTATCAATGGCAAGCGCTCGCATACCATTCAGGACATCAAAAAACTCGAGGAGGCACGCAAAAAAGAGGCGTTCCACCGTGAGCGTCTCGAGCGCCTAAACGATGGTGAGCCTGTCTGGATGGTTTTTGATCTTTACAGTGACTTGCCAGCACAGCGGCAACAGGAACGGCTAGCTCGAGCGGCCTGACCGTACCCGCGTAACAGCCAAAACTAAATAGCGCACTAAAAAAACTGAGGTTCGTACCCCAGACTGGAGTCTATTGATGAAATATCCTCTTAGAGATTATCAAACCCAAGGTATCGCCGACTTAGGCACTGCCATGCGGTCAGGCCACTCCCGCATCCTCTTAACCATGCCTACAGGGACAGGAAAGATGGTAGTTGCCTCCGAGATCTGCGCTCGAGCTGCAAGGAAGGGAAGCGTGGTCATCTTTGCCGTTCATCGTCGGGAGTTGGTTAAGCAGTGTTCCGAGAAGTTGACCGAAATGAACGTGCGTCACGGCCTGATCTTGCCCGGCGAGAACTACAGTAATGTGGAATTCTGTTACGCCGGGAGCATCCAAAGCATCATCGCCCAAGGTAGAAGGGGAAAATTTGACCCCTCGAGAGTGGATGTGATCATCTACGACGAATGTTTCCCCGCTGGCACACTCGTTGATGGACGACCCATCGAGACTCTGATGCCCGGTATGATGGTCAGATCTTTCAATCACAGCACCAGAGAAGTTGAACTTAGACCCATCGTTCGCCTGTTCAAAAACCCAGTCAAGCAACTGGCTCGCCTCCACCTCTCTGATCAAACCCAGATTGTCTGCACCCCTAGCCACCCCTTCGCAGCGAAGAAACATGGAGAGATTGGTACTGCCCTCGACTATCTACCCGCCCATCAGATGACGGGCCACGAGGTAGTGAAGATCAATAAAGTTGACTCCGCAGAGTCAGATCAAGCACCTGTTCGTGTAAAGCGTGTTGAAATCTTTGAGGTGGATGGTGATAACGACTTTGGCGGCTTTGGCGGCTTTGTCTACAACTTCGAGGTTGAGCGCAACCACAACTACTTCGTGGACGACGTTCTCGTCCACAACTGCCATCACCACAAGGATAAAGAGGGTATGTACGCCGATCTGGTCAAGCTGTACCCCAAGGCGAAAGTGATTGGTTTGACCGCCACCCCTACCCGCTCGGATGGGCGCGGCCTCGGAAATTTCTACACCAACCTCGTTCAGCCGATTACCTACGCTCAAGCTTTTGAGCGCGGCTATCTGGTCAAACCTAAATACTTTTCGCACTATTTGCCCGAGGTGGCGCAGGGTCTCGAGGGGATCAAGAGCGGGGCAGACGGGGACTATAACGAGGCCGATCTTGAAAGGATCATGAATAAAAAGGAAATCATCGGGGATGTGGTCGAACACGCCGCCCGTCACGGCTCTGATCTGCAAGGGATTGTCTTTGCCACACGGGTAGCCCACTCAGTTGCCCTCAGAGATGCTTTCAATTCTGTGGGTATGACCGCCTTCCATATTGACGGCAAAACCCCTCAAGAGGAGAGGGATGAACTCATGACTGCTTTTCGGAATAATGAGATTCAAGTCCTTACGAATGTTGGAATCGCCGGCGAAGGTTTTGACATCCCAAACGTAGGTTTCGTCAGTTTGGTGCGCCCAACCAAGTCCATCATCTATCACTTGCAAACCGTAGGGCGTGGCCTCAGACCCGCCGCAGGTAAGACCCAATGTCTAATCCTCGATCACGCTGGAAACACCATCCGCATGGGTCGGGCCGAGGACTACGAGGAGTGGACGCTCGAGACTTCCAAGATGGCAAATGCCAAGAAAGTAAAAGAGAAAGACCCCAAAGAGGCTCCCGAGATCACCTGCGAAGACTGTGGCCTGATCTTTTCCTCGAGCAAGGTCTGCCCTCACTGCGAACACGTCCATGAATGGGAAACCATACCCGAAGACCTAATTGTGGTTCCCGGAGAGCTGGCGGAATATCACGGCAAGAAAGCTAAGCAAAAGAAGATCACCTACACCATGGAAGAGAAGCAGCAGTGGTATTCGCAGTTGTTCCAATACTGGCTCAGCACCAACTACAACCAGCATTGGGTTGGCAATCAGTACAAGGAAAAGTTTGGGATCTATCCCAGAGGTCTCAAGAAAGTGGGGCGGATTATGACCCCCGAAGTCGCGGCCTTCATCGAGGCAGGTAAGCGCAACTACCGAGCCAAGATGCAGGCGGAAAAGGATCTCCTCCTCGAGCAAGCCGAGCAAACCAGACCAGTCAGACCAGCCGAACTAGTCTCCCAACCTACCCAGACCACCACCACTCCGTCCACCCGATCACTCGAGTGGGATTCGCTCTCTCGAATTTAGTCCCCTAACCACTCGCTCAAGGAGAATGGCTTATGTCAGAAAACATCGTAGTAGTCCAGCAAGTAGACGGCGATTTATGGGTGGATGCCCGTACTCTTCACGCCAAGCTCGAGTCTAAGCAGGATTTTACCAACTGGGTGACAAAACGCCTGTCCGTTTGTGGCGCTACAGAGGGTAGGGACTTCTCAATAGTTTTATTGAGGAGTGTTAATAACCGTGCCACAAAGGATTATTTGATTTCGCTTGATTTGGGTAAGCATTTTGCGATGATGGAGCGCACAGAGAAGGGGCGCGAAGTTCGGGAGTATTTCATCGCTGCCGAGAAAGAACTTCGCGCTGCCTCTCCCGTACTACCCACTCTCTCTCCAATGGAAATGTTGGCACAACTGGCTATGGGTATGGTAGCCGCCGAAAAGAAATTGAACACAGTTATGGATAAGGTGGATGCTGCCGAGGCCAAGACCGTAGCACTCGAGCAGCGTCTTGAGGATATGCCCATAGATTCGGAGAAGCGGGGCCGCCTCCACAAGCTAGGTCAAGAGCTTGGCGAACTCATCAGCCACCGAAGTGCCTGGGGAATCTTCAAGCGGCACTTCAAGCTTGGGGTGCGAACGGGAGTCCCCCACTACAACACAGTTTAGTGGGGGAGGGATAGCGAGTCGAGCGTAGCGAGCTGCCTTTGAAGGTACGGGTTTTGTCTGCATACTATCCCTCCTGTCGTTCACTACATTATGTGGTACTATAAACCCGTGAAGATCACATTGACCGCTAAACTTAAACTTAACCACACCCCAGAGCAGAAAATCGCTCTGGATCAGGTGAGTTTGCGTTACCGTGATGCGTTGAACTTCACATCTAAAAGAGCTTTTGAAGAAGGAAAAACATCCCAAACCGTAAAACTACAAAAGCTGGTCTACGAAGAATTGCGCTCGAAGTTTGATCTACCCGCTCAGATGGCTTGCAATGTACCCCGCGCTGTCGCCTCCACCTATAAAACTCAGTGGACAAAACACAAGCAA
>JANYFS010000209.1 GCA_025359705.1 Deinococcales bacterium
GGCAGGGCAAACGCACTATTAAAACTTTTTTTCACAACCGATCAAAAGCATGTTTAGGACAGTGGTAATCAGGATACTGGGTACATATTTGGAGGGCTGTTTCGCATTGTGAGCGAATTTAGGTGCAAAGAATATCGTGTAAAATCGACGATTGGAATAACGTTTTGCGTCTGGGACAAAGAATGTTAGTGCGTTTGCCCTGACGCACTGGGGGTGCAGGCTTGACACGCCGCTCGAGTAAGGCAAGATGGAGAGATGCGAATTCTCTTAACCGGCATGAAAGGCACGCTGGCCCCAGTGATGGCTGAACATCTCAGGACGCAGGGCAACGAAACTGTAGCTTGGGACCGCTCGAGTGTAGACCCCGAAAACATCTCGAGTAGTACGGCTTTTCTCGAGCGCACCCAGCCCGAGGCCATCGTGCATCTGGCGATGGGCAGCGAGAACTGGGCCGCTCAACTCGCTGCCTACGCCAGAACCACTGCCGTTCCCCTAATCTTCACCAGCACCGCGATGGTTTTCGATCACCACCCCGATGGACCTCACCGCCCTACAGACCTCCGCAGCGCTCAGGACGATTATGGGCGCTATAAGATGCGCTGTGAAGATACCGTACTCGAAGCCAATCCCGACGCGATCATCGCCCGAATCGGCTGGCAGATCGATCCCAGCGGGCGAGGCAACAACATGCTGGCCCAGCTCGAGGCCCAGCAGCAACAGCAAGGGCACATTCGAGTGAGTGAGCAGTGGATTCCAGCCTGCTCCTTTATGTCTGATACAGCGGCGGCACTATGGACCCTGCTCGAGCGTAACATTTCGGGAACCTACCACCTAGACAGCAACGCACTCGAGGCCCGCCCCTTTCCACGCATCGTAGCCGCGCTCTCGAGCCATTTCGGGCGAGGCTGGACGCTTGAACACACCACAGACTATCGGCACGACCAGCGCTTGATCGGTCACGAAACGCTGATGTCCCCGCTCTCGAGCCGCTTGCCCGAGCTGGGTGTATAGCGCTCAAGCAGAAACAATCCCCTTGCTGCACTCGAGTGAGGAGACAGGTGCAGAGCGCCAAGGGTACGGTGCTTAGGCTCGAGATGTTCAAAGCTGACTTCATTCAGACGCTCGAGCAATACCAAACACAAAAGCACCCTCGAGTTGGGTGCTTTGCTAAAAACCAACCAAATCCACTTTTAGGAAGCCTCAAGCATCAGCAGTTTATTGCTGTACCACTTGCCTTCCCGCTTAATCGCAACCAAACGACCCCGCCTGATCCATTGACGCAATGTTACTTCTTGCACCTGCAAAATCTTTGCCAAGTGTGCAAAGTCCACTAAGGGTTGCTGCCGTTCGGCGGATAAGGCCAACATGATGTCAAGTTGTGGGGTCACTGCTTCACACAGCAGATTCTCGAGCAAGCTAAAATTCCCCCGCTCGAGTGCTTGCCTTAATTGCAAAGCATTCGGTTCAGGAAAACCTCCATGAAAACCCAGATCCGCCGCCTCGAGCGCCGCATAGTAAGCAGCTCGGCTCGAGGCTTCAATTCCTTTGATAATGATGGCAGGCAAACCTTGAGAGACACCCAAAAAATTCATCAGAATGCGTCCCACTCGTCCATTACCATCTTCAAAAGGGTGGATACTTTCAAAAAGCGTATGAATTCGGGCCAAAGCAGGAATGATCGCATAACGCTCGAGCAAAGCTGGAACCAGATCCACCCACACCCGTAAATACTGCTCCACATCGAAAATGGGTGGGCGCACTTTGGCTCCCAGAATTTCGATCCCTCCTTTGCGACACTGGCCCCTCGAGCTGCTGAGTTCTCGGAACAGCTCGCTATGTACATGCCGCACCGTAGCCAGATCGAGCCGCAAAGATTGCTCGCGGTGGTGCTGCAAAGCCAGATCATAGAGTCCTTGAGCAGTGCGAAAATAATTGAGAATCTCGGGGTATGACTTTCGCAAAGCAAGTACCGATTTAAGTTCCCGCTCAGTAGTGAAATGCCCTTCGATAGAAAGGGAATGGCGGGTCTCTTCCTGTAACATGTATAACCACTCTTGATTATGCACAATAGTATCTGGAGGTCCACCCAGACGCAATAGTAGCTCGAGCTTCGAGGTCAACCTGTAACAGTAACTATTATTACTTATAGTATTTTTAACTGCATCAAATGACATTTAGCTAGTGTAACATAAAAACGCATATATACTAAGTGTTACAAAATATCCTGCT
Organism: Deinococcales bacterium; assembly: GCA_025359705.1. GTDB lineage: Bacteria > Deinococcota > Deinococci > Deinococcales > Deinococcaceae > JACMOA01. The sequence goes on from JANYFS010000209.1 coordinate 2,230, forward strand.
CGAGCCTTGCTCAAATGCATATATCTAACCTACTACCCTCGAGCAATACCAAACATAAAAGCACCCAACTCGAGGGTGCTTTCCTGAAGTCGAACCTACCTTCCCCATCACTCGAGGGCTGCATACCCTTTCAACAACTCGAGGACATATTTGTGCGACACCAACACAAAATGCACCCTCCTCTTGATCTGAGCCAAATTGATCTCAGCTAAGATCGCTTCCCTTGCCAAAATATCCGCACCATAAACGATATAGAAGTCCCAACCCCAAATCACACAGTTCCATGCTTGGCATTGCTCGAGGGTCAAAACATGGCCCACCTTCAGGCTAGGCAATCCTTCTTGGTATTCCACATCAAAATAGCGACTCAACACCTGATACAGCGCTCGAGGGGCATACAGTGCCAGATCCACCACGTTATGCTCGAGTAAGCCGGGTCGTTGCACTGCTTTTAGCAAATCCCTGTGTGGAATCTGAGTCAAGCGCTCGAGCAGTTCAAACATGGTTTTGTTGCGTTCGCTAACGTTTTCCCAAGGATCAGTCTGCTGCACCTGTAGATTGCCCTCGAGCTGTTCTTGATTGGCTTTGTTCTGCTCATAGCGGTCATAAGCTGCTTTGATGCTCGAGGGGGAAGCAAAGTAGAAGTGATATGGCTCGAGTGGCTTGATGGCCTCGAGTTGGCCCTGATCCAAGGGGTTGCTGAGGGCAATGTACAGCTCGGTTTGGGTTTGACCAAAAACAAGGTAGCGCTGCTCGAGGTCAATGTGCCGCTCTATTGCTTGAGGTTGGATACTCTGGCCCGAAAGTTCAGCGGGATAGATTTTAAACAGCTCCTGCAATGCCTGAGCAATGGTTCCCTCGAGAATGTTGGGATACTGCACCCGCAACAGGCTGAGTAAATCAATTTTGGGTAGACGGTGGCGAATTTCTTTACTCAAATCATAGCGTTGGTGGGGTTTTAACAACCTTTTGCGCTCGAGCCATGAAAGAATCTGATCCCCTTGTTTGATTCCCTCACTCCACTCGAGCCGCAGGGGTTTTTTAGGGGTATCACTCAAACTGGGTGGAACATCATAGGATGGCATTACCTCCGCCTGAGCGGGTTTACATTGGGTTGACTCGAGAGGCATGTTCTCTATCACCTGTTCGGGCTTTTCAAGGGTTAAATGCGGCTCGAGGGTTGGGGGTAGTTCAGTAGTTCGGCGCGGTTTTTTAGAATTGGGAAGGATCAACATATCAGGTTCCTTGGGTATCTTGGGTATTGAGGGGTGCTTTATTCAGCACAGCTCGCTTGCTGCCGCGACGAGGAGCAACCGTCGGGCTTTCTACGGCTGAGGGTGTAGAAAGTGCTTCAGGTGCATCAGGTACAAGATTTGCAGAAACTGAACTCGAGGGTACATGTGCAGGCACAGACACGGCACTCGAGACACTCGAGGTCAATACCTGCACCTTGGGTGCAAGCATGTCCATGCGCTTTTTCAAAGACCCGATTCGGAACGGCTCAAAACGCTCGAGCTGAATCGGTGGGTGTCCAGAGGCGAATACAAACATCTGTTGACTGGAAACCAGCATGATTTCATCTGTGGTGATTAGTGCGCGTTCCCGCTGGGAAATACTATGGTTGGCACTCTTATTGGTACTTCCACTCATCCACTGAAAAGATTGCGAGGATTCGCCACTCGAGACCCCCCGTTTCTCTTCGTACAAAGTGGTGTTTCCACAACGTTCAGAGATATATTCAGCAGTTTTCAACTCTTCGGGGCGAAAAAACACTTGGGTATGGCAGTTCCCTCGAATCGTTGCCGCACCATCACGTTCGTAAGAATGCTCAAGCTGCGAGAGTGCCTGAACAAAAACCATTGCCGACATACCCCGTCCTGCCACCGTTGATAAAAGATCAGGTAGCTTGGGAATCGGTACGCGGCCCGCCTCGTCAAAGGCAAACAGAATATTTTCCTTGACCTCTTCTGGGCAGGTATCCCCTACCCGAATCAAAGCGGTAATCATAGCCAGCAGCACCACCCGAAAGGCTAAACCGGTGAACTCGAGTTCGGACTCATTGAACACCAAATACAAACTGCATGGACTCGAGAACAGATCTTTGGCATAAAAATCGTTGCCACTGGTCATCTGCAAAATCCCTTCGCTGAACAGCGGGGTTAAACGGGTGATCATATTTTGCCAACTGCTCGAGAGAAACCGATCATCTTGGAATGTTTCAACGGTCAAGGCTTCAGGCTGGGTTCCAATAAAATCCACCAAAGCGTCCCGAATCTGCTGATCCTTCAGTTGAACCAAATGCTGAACATAGCCCACAATCCCACCTCGAGTCAGTTCCCGCAGGTAGAGCAAAGTAGGCCGTCCCTCGAGAAAGGCTCCGCGCAGTCCTGCAAAGAGTGCGCTCGAGGCTCGCTGTCCGAAGATTTTATTGGAACCGTCTTGGTCGGTTTGCATAATTAAAGCGGCGGCACTGCGTAAGGCTTCGCTCGAGTAGGCCAGTTCTTTGAAGGGATCGTAGCGGTGGCCTTGCCCAGAGGGATCAAGCCGAAAGACTTTACCTAGAGTATTTCGGTAGCCTGCGGTGGTGCGGTAGAGATCTCCCTTGATATCCACAAACACCATGCTGCCCCGCCAATTGAGTGCATTGCGGGTGAGCAAGAGTCCCTTACCACTCCTCGAAGGGCCAACTACCAGAGTGTGTCCCAACTCGAGGCGGCCTCCTGTTCCTGGACGTACTCCAATCACCTTGCTCATTTCCTGATGGACTCCCAACAAAATCGCTTCTCCATGTTCGGATTTAGGGGACATCACCATATCCCGCAGTTCGGCAGGTTTGGCCCACTCCGATTTCCAGAATGCAGTTTGCTTCGTTTCCGCCTCGAGGTCTTGGGGTTTACGAATAAAGATTTTGAAGAAGAAGGCAATCACCAAAATCTGAGCTACTACTACCAGACTCAAGGTAATGGTTAAGGCCGTTTCAACCGTCAATTTGAAATGGGGAATATCTTTGAGCTGGGTGATGATCAAATCGAGCAACGGACTGGGCGCTTTGTAGGCAATGAATCCAGCCCCCACCGCTGCACACCACCACGCCAGAGCAATCTTGATCGGATGTTTTTGGCAGAGGGCAATCCCCCCAAACCCCAAAGGAGCAATCGTCAAACACATAAACACATACTCAAAGTATTGAGGGTTCATTGCCCCATCTCCAGCTCGAGGGCAACAGGCACCACTTTGGGTTTGGGAAGCCTAGCCGTCACCAAACGCATCAGCCATGAAATCTCAAAAATAATCACCAAGAGGTTGATTCCAACCCCTGCCAAAGCAGCAAGCCCCAACGAACTTTGCTCGAGGGCCAAGGTCAAAGACCGCACCAAAGAACTTTGGGCAATAAATATTACAAACAAACCAAGTGACATCAAAATCCAGCTCGAGCGCTTGAGAATTGCGTGATGCTCCCCTAACCCATCCACCCAAGTAAAGTAATGCCAAAGTTGACCACAGTAGCGCGGTGGCAACAACAATCCAATCCCATATCATCAAAAAATCTCCTTTTTAAACCAAGGCTTTGTTTCCCATTCCCAAGTGCGTTCCAACCGCTCTAGCTTTGAAGCAACCCCATAATGCAAACTCGAGAAACCTGCATTTTTGTGATAGGTATTGGTGTAATTCCACTCGAGTGCGAAATGCTCAAATTTGATTTGGGGTAATAAAATCATCTGCTCGAGGGTCATTCGATACCTGCTCCATGACCACGTTCGCGGCGGGCCACCGCCTTGTTTTCTTCGGCAATATCTTTTTCGTTTCCGCTGCTCTTCACCCCACCACTGACCACCGTTTGCCCCTGCTCTTTTTCAGCCTTCACTGAATGGGAAAATGAATGTTCGGGTTTCAACTCTGAGCGGTAACTGTATCCCTGCTCGAGCGAGCGGTTGGCACTTTCACGAATGGCATTCAAATCGGCACGATCCAGCTTCTCGTTTGTCCAAGCCATCACATGTACATGGGGATGTTCCTTATGTTCGTGAACTACCGCGATCCACTTCATATCCTCCCCATGTCTGGCCTCGAGATCCATCATCACGCCTTTAGACCAACTTTGAAGTTCCTCGTTGCTCATATCTTTGCTGTTCTCTGGCGGCGGCGAAAGCACCATTTCATAGCCATAGCTTTTTTGCTCATCCTGCTGCTTGGCTAAGATGTACATCTCTTCGCGGCTCAGTTCCTCTTGACCCTTGGAAAATCCCTGACGTTCCTCCTGCTGGATATGCTCATCATCGGGGCGCTGGGTGTAGTAGTTAACCGCTGCTGAGGTTTTTCCTGCACTTGCCCCATACCTGGCTCGAACTACGGTTCCTCGGCTCGAGCTACCACCCGCTCGAGCCCCCCCAATTCCTCTACTGATTGATCCCATCAGTCGCCTGTAGCCGCAAAGTCATGTGCAATTTCAAGCACATGCTCAAAACCTTCTTTGACCAGCTCAGGAACCGTTGCCTTCAAACGCCGAAGAACATTGGCCTCAGTATCTGCTAGCAACTGATCAAGAGTCGCTGGATCAGCGTTATTTTTGAGATCGAAGTAAAGCAGGCTGGCACCGGTACTGGATTCATAAGCAATTCGGTACAACAGATTTGAGAACCGATTCTCCATCTTCCGAAAGCTGTTGGCCACCGCTGATTCCAACCGAAGAGCCAACAGGTCATCTCGAGCGGCCTGCTCCTTGGTATCCACATCCTCGAAATACTTCTGAAAAATCTCTAAACCCAAACCCGAAACGGAAACTCCATTTTGAGTCGCCAATAGCTGTACCCGCCGCACAAACTCAACGTCCGCAAAGATTTGGATTGACTGCTTTTTGCTCTTCATGTATTCATCTTTGCATAAATTTATTTATTTTCCAAATTTATCTTTGTTAATAATTATATGTATTTCTAATTACATTTATTTTACACTTAGTTTAATTAATTTCCAATTGACTTTTTTTCTTCGCTTCACTCGAGGTATTTTTGAAAAATAAATTACAGGTAAATTAAATGACTTATCCTGTCTTCTTAATTTTTTGCAAAAAATTAA
>JANYFS010000220.1 GCA_025359705.1 Deinococcales bacterium
AGCCACTTTGTACTCGAGGGCGGTTAAATGCTCAAGCAACACAGCATTGTGCGAAGCCTTGGCGATTTCGCGGTGAAAGGCCAAGTCCAGCTTAGTTTGGGTTTTGAAGGGCTGGTCTCCTGCCTGTTCCAAGCGCTCGAGGGCCAAAACCAAACGCTCGAGGTCTTGGGTATTGCTCATAAGTGCAGCGGTTTTGGCAGCCAGCGCATCCAAAATTTCCCGCACTGCATAGGTTTCACGGGCTTCTTGCACACCAATTTTCCGAACCCGCACGCTTTTATTGGCAACCGACTCGAGCAACCCTTCTTGGGTCAAACGCTGCATCGCCTCACGGATCGGCGTGCGGGAAACCCCCAAACGCTCCACCAGCTCGAGTTCGGCAAGTTTTTCACCCGTCACAAAATCCCCCTCGAGGATGGCGTTTTTCAGATGGCTATACACTTCCTCACGGATCAGACCTGGCTTGTTGAACATATACTGGATATTGTATACAGTTTCAAGGGGGATTTCAAGGGGGCTGTAAAATTCCCTCGAGCAAGGCAAAAACAAGGCACTCGAGGGAATCGTATTTCAAGTTTTCGCGTACTGGGCGGATTTGAAACCCTCCCTTACTCGATTTTTTTAGCTGTAGTCTCGAGCAAAATATTGCCAGATCACGGAAAACGGATCACGGAAAACGAATCTAGGCCCGAACTGTCACTCGAGCGCCTGCATTTTGCAAATGTACCGTGTCGATAAACCGCACCACCCTCGAGCTAAGCCCCATCACAATCGAATGGGTTCTGGCCCCACCGCCAAACAAACGAATCCCCTCGAGCAGATCGCCGCTGGTGATGCCCGTTGCCGAAAAAACCAACTGCTTGCCGCTGGCAAGTTCTGCGGTGTTGTAGATCCGCTGTGGGTCTACCCCCATTTCACGGCAACGTTCCTCCTCGAGCGGGTTTTGCGGCATAAAACGCCCCAAGATTTCCGCACCCAGGCAGCGCATCGCCGCCGCCGTCAAAACCCCTTCGGGTGCGCCGCCAATGCCCATCAGCGCGTGAACCCCTGTGCCGCGTACCGCCACCGCCAGCGCTGCCACCACATCCCCTTCACCAATCAACTTCACTCGAGCGCCCGCCCCCCGAATCTCGCTAATCAGTTGGGTATGACGTTCACGGTCTAGCACTGCCACCACCAGCTCCGAAACATGGCGCTCGAGGCTGAGGGCAATGATCTCGAGGTTGCGGGCCACACTGTACTCGAGGCTGACTTTGCCCGCTGCGGGCGGCCCCACCACCAGTTTGTCCATGTAGATGTCTGGGGCGTGCATCAGACCGCCACGCTCGGACAGAGCCACCACTGCCATGCTGTTGGGCAAACCCTTGGCAGCCACTTCGGTTCCCTCCACGGGATCAACCGCAATATCCACCTCGAGCGCGTTTCCTACGTAGCCCAGCGCAAAGCCGCGCCCCAATTCTTCGCCAATGTACAGCATTGGCGCTTCGTCCATTTCGCCTTCGCCAATCACCACCCGCCCCCGAATCTCGAGGTCGCCCAGTACCGCACGCATGGCCTCGGTTCCTGCCCCGTCGATGGCATTTTTATCACCCATGCCCACAAAATGGCTGGCAGCAAGGGCGGCTTGTTCGGTTAAGCGTACCGACTCGAGAACTAGTAAGCGCTCGAGGGTTTGGGAGGTGGCAATTGGACTGGTCATGGCTCAAATTAACCCAAAAATACAGTGCTAAACAGAGGTTTATTTGTATTGGTTTACTACAAAAAGTAAAGTAGTTTCGGTTTACTTAAATTCAATTCCAAAATAACATGCCAAAACATCCATCAGCTCGAGGGAAAGACCACAAAAGTAAATTCTTCTTGTTATCTTCTGGCTGTCTTTGGTCAGGGTATAGCTTGCCGCACCCTTCTTTGAATCACACTCAAACGGTTTACCCACAAAACTTATACCACTTTTTTCGTATTCCCAATCCCTTTGAACCCAGTCCAATTTCCTTCGAGAAAGGCCCATACTCCTTCCATGTACACCCTGACCTACTGGCTGGAAACCCGCCGTCAAACCGCCGAATACCCCTCCTTGGGCGAAGCCGAGCAATTCGCCCTCGAGTCTGCCAATTTTCGGGGCGCTTTTATTGAGCAGCTCAGCCACAACAGCCAGACCATCTATGACCGCGTGGATTTGCTGGGTTTGCTTGACCGCGATTCGGCGTTTGATGCCCGCATCATGTGCTAAAAGTATGCTCGAGAATTCGCTCGAGCATAGGTCTACCCATAGGCTCGAGGGAAGCAAAATTCACAAAAATAATGGGGGGAAGCCAGTTGCTTCTCCCCAAACTTTATGGAAACTTTATGGAAACTTTATACCTCGAGACTCATATTTTTTGATTTCTTGTGTTCAAGATTTAGTACATCATACTCAGGATGATTTATTATATAGCTCGAGCCATAGTATGAAAATACCCAATTATTCAATAAACTATTCAACAAAACCCCACAAAACGTTGAGACCCTAGTTCAACACTAGAGCCTCAGAAACGCGGTACCCGTATGGATTCAGGGGTACAACCTGATTTTAGGGTGACTACCCTGTACGGGTACCTCCACCAACATTAATATTCAAAGCTGGATCACCTCCTTTTGTGGTAAGCACATAATATCACAAGGAATCCCCAACTAAAAGCAAAAGAAATTACAAATTAAGCCAAATCAATTAGGGAGCAAATAGGGGGGCCAACAACTCCGCTCGAGCCAAGTATCATTCAGGCTAAAAATGCTTAGGCCAAAAATTCATCGTCGGAGACACTTCTGGAATCTTCCATCCGCTGCTGATCGATGGCGTAGGCTTTCATTTTGAATTCGTGCATACTGGTCGCCGCCGAAAGGCCCACTTCCATACTAATTTTGCCCTCGGCATACAAGACTGCCAAGTGGTCATCAAAGGTCTGCATCCCGTCGTCGCGCCCGTCCCGAATGGCCTCGATCAGCATGGAGGAACGTTCAGGATCTTTGATCAGTTCCTTGACCCGCAATGTTCCTTTCAGCACCTCGAAGGCCGCTACCCGACCTTTTCCATCGATAGTGGGAATCAAACGTTGGCTGATCACTGCCACCAACGAATCTGAAAACAAGGTGCGGGCGGTATCGCGCTCGCCTGGCGGGAACAGCTCGAGGATGCGGTTTACAGTGCGAACCGTGTCCAAAGTATGCAAAGTGGAAAAGACCAAGTGACCCGTTTGAGCCGCACTGATGGCAGCTTGCGCGGTAGCATAGTCGCGGATCTCGCCAATCATGATCACATCGGGATCTTGGCGCATGGCAGCGATCAGTGCCTCAGCAAAACTGGGAGCATCCGAACCCACTTCGCGCTGCAACACGATGCTTTTTTTGTTGCGGTGCAACATTTCGATGGGATCTTCGATGGTGATAATGGTTTCGGAGCGCTCGGCATTGATGCGGTCAATGATTGCGCCCAGAGTGGTAGACTTGCCCGAACCCGTGGGGCCAGTGACCAGCACAATTCCCCTAGACTGCATGGTCAAGAAATCCATTATTTTTGGAGCCAAATGTACCCTCGAGAAATCGTTGACATCGCTCGAAAGCACCCGCAAAACCAAGCTGGCACTGCCCCGTTGCCGAAATACATTACAGCGAAAACGGGCCACCCCCGAGATGCTGTAAGCCATATCCACTTGGCCTTTTTGGTCGAACAGCGGGCGGGTACGATCATCGGTGATCAGC
>JANYFS010000212.1:0-17500 GCA_025359705.1 Deinococcales bacterium
CCGCGATTTGTACAACTGCGCCAAAACCTTGTCGATCTAAACCAGATATGGTTAGGGTATGAACCTCGAGTACCTCAGCAAAATTTTAACCAGTCGGGTCTATGACGTGGCGGTTCGCACCGACTTGCAATTGGCTCCCAAATTGTCCAAACGTTTGGGCAACACGGTTTATTTCAAACGCGAAGATCAACAACCGATTTTCTCCTTCAAATTGCGCGGAGCCTACAACAAAATTGCTCATCTCACCCCCGAGCAGTTGGCAAAAGGCATCATCACTGCCTCTGCTGGAAACCACGCCCAAGGTGTAGCCTATTCTGCGGAAAAACTGAGAATTCGCGCCCTGATTGTGATGCCTGTGACCACCCCCAGCATCAAGGTCAGCGCCTGTCGCTCGAGGGGGGCTGAGGTGGTGCTGCACGGCGACAGCTACTCCGATGCCGAAAGCCATGCCCTAAAGTTGCAAGCCGAATTGGATTTGACCTTTGTTCATCCTTACGACGATCCCTATGTGATCGCGGGCCAAGGAACCATCGGCCTCGAGCTGACCACACAGCTCCCGATGCACGACTACACTGTGTTTATTCCGATTGGTGGCGGCGGTCTGATTGCGGGGGTTGCGGTGTATCTCAAAAGCCTCAATCCCAATATCAAAATCATTGGGGTAGAACCCGACGATTCCGACGCAATGTACCAGAGTGTTCAAGCAGGTACTCGAGTGCGGCTCGAGCAGGTGGGGATTTTTGTGGATGGGGTGGCGGTCAAGCAGGTGGGCGTGCATACCTTCGAGCTGGTGCAGCGTTATGTGGATCAGATCATTCGGGTTTCCACCGATGATGTGTGTGCCGCCATCAAAGATGTCTTCGACGACACCCGCGCCATCCAAGAACCCGCAGGCGCATTGGCAGTGGCAGGGCTAAAAAAGTACGCTCGAGAGAACAAGCTGGGGGGGGAAACCCTGATTGCCCTGACCTGCGGGGCCAATATAAACTTTGACCGCCTGCGCCACATTGCCGAGCGGGTCAACTACGGCGAAAAGACCGAAGCACTGCTGGCGGTGACCATTCCCGAGCGTCCTGGAGCCTTTAAGCAGCTTATTCGGGTGGTGGGTAAACGCAACATCAGCGAATTCAACTACCGCTACGCCGCCAAGTCCCAAGCCCATGTGATGGTGGGGGTTCAGCTCGAGCATCCCGATTTGCGCGAAAGCCTGATTGCCGAACTCGAGGGGGCAGGTTACACCGTCACCGACCTGAGCAGCAACGAAATGGCCCTGGTTCACGCCCGCCACTTGGTGGGGGGCCGCGCCCCCGAAGCCGCCTCCGAGCGCATGTACAGCTTCGAGTTTCCCGAGCGCCCAGGCGCACTTTTGGCCTTCCTCGAGGCACTCGATCCCACTTGGAACATCTCGCTGTTTCATTACCGCAATCACGGCAGCGCCCACGGGCGGGTACTGACTGGTGTACAAGTCCCCGATTCCGACCTCGAGCGCTTTAAAGTCACCCTCCAAGGATTAGGATACCGCCACCGCTATGAAGGGGATAACCCCGTATATCAATTGTTCTTGTGATTTGAATAAGACCAAAAAAAAGAGAGCTTAGATGGCTCTCTTTTTTGATATGGCTCGATTTGTTTAGTCTCGAGGGGCTTAGGATTTTTTGATATTAAAATACAAGTTACCCACATCACCCAAAAATGTTCCCCCAGGTGTGGCAATATTATTCATCGTACCAATAATCGAATCAAAAGGACGATTGACATTAACCGACAAATCTTTAGGCAGATACGTGACTACCCCCGAAGATTTAACTTGAGGTTCACCGTCGTATTTATAAAACGCAGTCAAGAATGCGCTATTTGCAACATAAGGATTCCCCACAATAGAACCTGTGCAAGCACTGGTTTGTCCACCTTTAGCATTTTTGAGAGTGCAGGTGGTTTTACCATCACTCCCCACTATCAGCTCTAGGGTTCCCACTTGATCCGCCAAAATACCATCTTGACCTTTCCAGTTACCCATCCAAGTACCAACCAATTTACTTACATCTACTGCTGGCGTATTGTCGATGGAGACTGTGGTAGCAGGCTGATTGCACGCGGTCATTGCAAGCACTAAAGCGAGTCCAAGGGTTGATTGTTTAATCATGAGGGTGCCTCCTGAGCAGAAATTAGAATCATCATACATCGAAGTACCCCTCAGCAACTCGAGAATTTGAAAAACTTCACACCACACAAAAAAATCCACCCCCAGATTTATGCTGGGAGTGGTTCAGGCTCGAGCGAATCAACCTCGAGCTATTTAACTCGAGTTGCTCGAGGTTAATTCAAGGGATTTTTAGCGAACGGTGGCTTGACCACGGCGAATGCTCAGCTTGGTGGTGATGTCCAAGTAGCCGTCGTAGTTGGTGCGGGCCAAGTATTTGAGCAAACGGCGGCGCTGACCGACCATCAACTGCAAGCCGCGTTGACCGTGCTTGTCTTTTTTGTTGCCCGTCAGGTGTGCTGCCAAATTGGTGATGCGTGCGGTGAGCAACGCAATTTGCACCATTGTGGAACCTGTGTCGTTTTCGCCCTTGGCGAATTCTTTAACGATATTACCTTTTGTTTCTGCGTCCCATGGCATAGTATTGACCTTCCTACCTGTTGGTGTCTCGCTTCGGGATGCCCAGAATGACTCTAAACCTCTCGAGCGACAATTTGGGAGTATAGCACAGCAGGGGGACTAAGTAAAATTTTAAGTAAAATCTGTTATTGACATCCCAAGGCTGACCCATTAGAATTAAACGCGCCTTTAGAGATGTCCAAAGCTGAAGGTGTGTATACCTAACCAAAAACGAGGAGTACATTTTTCCCTCGAGCTGGCAGGTTCTCACAAGGTTCAAAGGGTATGGTGGGATTAGCTCAGTTGGTTAGAGCGCTGGTTTGTGGAGCCGGAGGTCGTGGGTTCAAGCCCCATATTCCACCCCAAAAGAACACCATGTACGTGTCATGGTTTAGGTGTCACGCTTGCAATGGGTCGGGGGTCTCCCTCGGCCCTAATTGCAGTCGGAAGCACAAGATCAAATACACAAAGCGAGTTGTTCTATAAGCAAGTCGTTGGTTAGATGTTGAACACAGTATGCGTAGTAAGCTAAGTGGTAAATTGAGTAGTTTTGAGTCGTAATGTTCCAAACAAGCAAGGTTTTTATGCGGGGATGGCGAAACTGGTAGACGCGCCAGACTTAGGATCTGGAGGGCAACCGTGCGGGTTCAAGTCCCGCTCTCCGCACCACAGTACCGCAACACCCACTCTGTTGGGTTGGTATTCCAAACTTCGGTATCCTAAACTGAGGCTAAAAAATAAAGCTAAAAGATACCTGTATCCTTCGCTAAATAAAAGCTGCCAAGTTTTAAAGAATTTCAATAGTTACCGAGCGGCTACTCGGAACATCACGCCTTCCTAAAGCATAGCCCGTCCCGCAAGGGGGTGCATTGGGGTCAAGATATGAGTGTCGCAAGACACCCAAAGCAGAAACCAAAACAAACTGTGAGTGACATAACGAATTGCACAATAAGGTGCATCATTTTGTAAACCCACGGAAAGGCAGTCCATCATGGCAGAACTCATCAAACACGAAGGTAATTCGGTAGAATTCAGGGTTGTCGTTCCTCACAAAGAGGTTAAGGCGGCTTTTGAAGGCGTTTTTAGTGATCTGGCCCGTCAGATTAGACTCCCTGGCTTTCGTCCTGGTAAAGCCCCCCGCAGTGTGTTGGTCAAGCGTGTGGGCCAAGAGAGCATCGATGACGAAGTTCGTAATTTTTTGTTCAATTCCACATTGATGAATGCCATTCAGCAGCTCAAATTGAACATTCTGACCGATAGCTTGGTGGTAGATCCTAGCCCTGTCAAAGAAGGTGTGGATTTTAGCTATGTGGCAAAAGGTGAAATCTACCCCGAAGTCACTTTGGGTGATTGGACCACCATTAAGCTCGAGGCCAAAGCCCCCGAAATCACCGAAGAAGTGGTCAGTAAAACCCTCAGCGATCTGCGTGAGCGCAATGCGGTGTTCGACAGTGTGGAGCGCCCTGCCGAAGCGGGCGACCAATTGACCATCCAAGAGATCAGTGAGGAGGGAGCCAACCCCTACCCCGTCTATTTGGATACTGCCCAAGAATTTGTGCGCGAAGCCTTGTTGGGCAAAACTGCGGGCGAAGAAGTGAGCATCACCACCCCTGCGGTGCAACACGAAGATCACAGCCACGAATCTGAAGTGATTCAAGTCAAGATCTTGGACATCAAGAAAAAGACCTTGCCCGACTTAGACGACGAATTTGCCAAAGTGCTTAACTTTGACACCGTAGACTTGTTGAGCAAAGCAGTGGAGCGTGAGCTAAAAACCCGTGCCTTCAACGAGGGCAATGCTGCCCGCCGTGAAGAATTCATCGAGCGCTTGGTCGATGTGATGGTGGTGGATTTGCCCGCAGCTTTGGTCACCCACCGCCGTGATGCGATGTTTGAAGAGATTAAAGGCGACCTCGAGCGCCAAGGTGTGCCTTTTGCCGAATACGAAACCTTCATGAAAGAGCAAGATAAATATGAAGAGTTTATGGCAGACCTCGAGAAGAATGCAGTGCAGCGGGTCAAGCGCGACTTGGCCCTCGAGAAGTTGGCGGAAAGCTTGGGTGTCAACCTGTCCACCAGCGAATTGGACGCAGCACTCAACCAACAAGCCGTTGCCAGCCGTACTACGGTTGCCGAAGTGCGCCGCCAATTGGGGGTCAATGGTTTGAATGGTTTCCAAACCTCTTTGGCCCGCGAAAAAGCCCTCAACCACGCTTTGTTGATCGTCAATGCGGGTGTAAATACTTCCCTCGAGGCTCCTGTTGCAGCGCTCGAGACGGAAGCTGTCGCTGAAGAAGTCGTAACGGGCGAAGCTGAAAAAGCCGTAACTGAGACTCCAGTTGAAGAGGTTGTTCAAGAAGCCGTAGTTGAAGAAGCTGTAACGGGCGAAGCTGAAGAAGCCGTAACTGAGACTCCAGTTGAAGAAGCTGTAGCGGGCGAAGCTGAAGAAGCCGTAGCTGAGACCCCAGTTGAAGAGGTTGTGCAAGAAGCCGCAGTTGAAGAAGTCGTAACGGGCGAAGCTGAAGAAGCTGTAGCTGAAGAAGCTCCTGCACATGTTGACGAAACTGAAGTAGCTGTTGAGACCAAAGCAACCGAATAACACTCAGTTTGATATGTGCTGATCTTTAAAGCTCAGTCTGCTGTGTACCCCCTCGAGTGTGAGGGGGTTTTTTTATTCTTGAGAAAATTCCAAAAAACATGTCTCAAAGGGCTGCGCTCGAGGGAAGGTTTGCAATTTGTTTTGGGATAAAACCGCTCAAATCCATCCCAAATCCATTCCAAATCCATTCCAAATCCATACTGTGCCAAACCTCCTATGCTTTTTCAGGCTCGAGCGTGCGATAATAGAGGTTATGAGTGTAATTCCCTATGTCATCGAACAGACTGGGCGCGGCGAGCGGATGTACGACATCTACTCGAGGCTGCTCAAAGACCGCATCATCTTTCTCTCGGGGGTGATTGAGAGCAATATGGCAAACACCATCGTGGCTCAATTGCTTTTGCTGGACGGGCAAAATTCCGAGCGTGAAATTCAGATTTACATCAATAGCCCAGGTGGAGAAGTCTACGCGGGTCTAGCGATTTACGACACCATGCAGTACATCAAAGCCCCGATCACCACCATTTGCGTGGGGGTTGCCATGAGCATGGGCAGTGTGTTGTTGATGGCAGGCGACAAAGGCAAGCGCAAATCCTTGCCCAACTCGAGGATTATGATTCACGCGGGCAGCGCGGGCTTTAGGGGTGCTGTTCCCGACCTCGAGGTACAGGCCAGAGAAGTGATGGAGCTGCAAGACATCTTGCGCGGTCTCTATGTGCGCCACACGGGTCACGATGTGGAGAAAGTGAAACAAGACATGCAGCGCGATTATTTTATGTCGCCGCAAACTGCCAAAGACTATGGCCTGATCGACGAAGTGGTGGCTTACGGACTCAAGGGTCTGAACCTTAGCGATACCATCAGCAAGGAGGATGAATAAGAAGATTGGAACGCTAGAGTCGCTCGTATTTGTCTGGCTGGCGGATTCCCTCTAGGGAACCGTGTAGCACGTTGCGCCCGTCTCGAGTTCCCACTTTTTTTTCCCAACATATCATGGCAGACCGATGTAATTTTTGTGGACGGGCGTACCCGCAGATTGCCCACCTGATCGAAGCCCCTAACCGCCAAGTGGCGATTTGTAACGAATGTGTCGAACGGGCGCACCAATTTGTACTCGAGCAAAACCGCAAAGGCAAAGCCGAACCCGAAAGCTTTAACCTGACCGAATTGCCCAGCGCCAAAGAGATCAAAGCCTATTTGGACGAGTATGTGATTGGTCAAGACGAGGCCAAAAAAGCCCTGGCGGTGGCAGTGGTCAGCCACTATCAACGCTTATCCCACCCCGACGCGGTACTGGGCAAGTCTAATATTTTGCTGATTGGCCCCACCGGAACCGGTAAAACCTTGCTGGCCCAAAGCCTTGCCGAAATGCTCGAGGTTCCTTTTGCCATTGCCGATGCCACTACCCTGACCGAAGCGGGTTATGTGGGCGACGATGTGGAAAACGTGATTGTGCGCTTGCTGCAATCCGCTAACTACGACCCGCAAGCTGCCGAGCGGGGCATCATCTACATCGATGAAATCGATAAGATCGCCCGCAAATCCGAATCCGCCTCGATCACTAGAGATGTATCAGGCGAAGGTGTACAGCAGGCCCTGCTTAAAATTATCGAGGGAACCATTTCCCAGGTTCCACCCCAAGGCGGGCGCAAGCACCCCAACCAAGAACTGGTGCAGATCAACACCAAAAACATTTTGTTTGTCTGCGGGGGAGCCTTCGACGGCCTTGAGGATGTGGCCCGTCAGCGCAGCGACAAACGCAGTTTGGGCTTTGGTCGGGAATATAAGGGTGAGGAAGTGGAAAAAATACGCTACCTGCCCGAAGATTTGGTCAAATTTGGTCTGATTCCCGAGTTCGTAGGGCGCTTGCCTTTAACTGTGCAGCTCGAGAACTTGGACGAAGTGGCCTTGATCCGCATTTTGACTGAACCCACCAATGCCATCATCACCCAGTACCAAACCCTGTTTGGCTTTTTGGGGGTGGATCTCGAGTTCAGCGAAGCCAGCCTCAAGGCGGTTGCCAAACGTGCGCTCGAGCGGAAAACGGGGGCGCGGGGCCTGCGGGCTGTCCTCGAGCGTTCGATGACCGATCTGATGTTCGAGTTACCCGATGACACCATCACGCATATTCGCATCGAACCCGAACATTTGGACGATTCGATCAGCGCACTTGAGTCTGCTCGACTCAAGAAGTCTGCTTAATAGAGAACAAGATTACAGCGCAGGGCGTTATCAAGGGTTAAAGTCTTGATAGCGCTCTGTGCTGTCGTATGTGTTTCCGCATTTGGACAAGCGTGTTCTGGACAAATGGGTACGGCTCGAGCGTTGCTTAGTTCAAGAACCCTTGAGTTCAAGAATCATCAACTGCTCGAGGGCAGATTTCACCGCAGGTAGATTTCGGTAGATTTCACTAGTGGATTTGGCTTAAGACAAGAATCAGATAAACGCTCTAAAATAAAGAGAGGATGCTGTTTCTCTCAGACCACCCGCAACACCACGCGCGATTTCTAAAGTGAAAATCAAGATTAGTCAGGTTCAAGTACGTTTAATCTGGGTTTTCTTGAGTTTAAATACCTTTGTAGTCCGCAACGCGGGTTAGAATAAGGTTCAAACGCAGAAGAGACATTGAGGTAGAGCAAGACCGCAGTAATCGGCTGCCCTCGAGTGTCAAAGTGCAAAAGGAGAACGGTTATGTATTGGGAACTTCCCGTTGTCGCCCTGCGAAACACCGTAGTTCTCCCCGGCACCAGCGCCACCATTGACGTAGGACGGGCCAAGAGCAAACGGGCCATCGAGGAGGCACAAGCCTCCGACCGCCGCGTCTTGCTGCTGACTCAAAAAGATCAGCGCACCGACGACCCCCAAGGTCATGAGATGTTTGAAATTGGTACCTTGGGCATTATTAAACAAGTGGTTCGCTTGCCCGACTCGACCCTGAGCATGTTGGTCGAAGCCCAGTCTCGAGTCAAGATTACCGGTTTTCTGGCTGCCAGCTATATGCGTGCAGGTGTGGAAACTTTGGATACTCCGCAAGGGGATGTGGCGGTTGTCACGGCACTCTCGAGCGAAATCCGCACCGCATTTGAAGAATATGTCAAGCAAAACAAAAATCTGCGAATGGATAACTACCAGCTCGAGAATGTTCGCAGTCTGCAAGATTTGGGCTTGTTGGCGGATCAGGTCAGCCACTATGCCCTGTGGACGGTGGAAGAAAAGCAGCATATCTTGGAAATCACCACGGTATCGGCCCGCCTCGAGCAAGTTTTGAAATTGCTGTCCCGTGACCTCGAGCGCTTCAATTTGGATAAACAGATTGCGGGCCGAGTCAAAGAGCAGATGGATCAAAACCAGCGCGAATACTATTTGCGCGAGCAGATGAAGGCCATCGGCAAAGAGCTGGGTGGCGGCGAAGATACCGTTGCTGAAGCCGACGAATTGCGCCAAAAAATCGAAGCCGCCAACATGCCCGAAAAGGTCAAAGAAAAGGCCATGAAAGAACTGGCCCGCCTCGAGCGCACCCCTGGGGGCAGCCCCGAGGGAACCGTGGTGCGCAACTATTTGGATTGGTTGACCGATGTGCCTTGGGTCAAGCACGATGAAGAAATCTTGGACATCAACCGCACTCGGGAGATCCTCGACGAAGATCACTACGGCCTGGACGATGTGAAAGACCGCATCCTCGAGTTCTTGGCAGTGCGCCAGTTGACCAAAGATATTCGGGAGCGCTTTGAAGCGGCCCAAAAAGCAAAAGATGCCAAAGACCGCTCCGACGATGGGGACGTTCGCGCCCCGATCCTCTGTTTGGTCGGTCCTCCTGGGGTGGGTAAAACCAGCTTGGGCAAAAGTGTGGCTCGCGCCCTGAACCGCAAATTTGTCCGCATGGCCTTGGGGGGAATGCGCGACGAAGCCGAAATTCGCGGACACCGCCGCACCTACATTGGCAGTATGCCTGGGCGCATCATCCAAGCCATGAAAACCGCTGGCGTGGTTAACCCGATCATCTTGTTAGACGAGATCGATAAAATGTCCAGCGACTGGCGCGGCGACCCCAGCTCCGCCATGCTCGAGGTGTTAGATCCCGAGCAAAACCACACCTTCCAAGATCATTACCTCGAGGTGCAGTACGATCTGTCGCAAGTGATGTTCATCACCACTGCCAACAGCCTCTCCACCATTCCTCGCCCTTTGCTCGACCGCATGGAAGTGATCCAGATTCCTGGCTATATGCAAAGCGAAAAGCTGCAAATTGCCAAGAAATACCGCCTGCCCCGCCAGTTGCGGGCGCATGGTCTGGAAAACCACCTCGAGGTCACAGATAAGGCGCTGGGCCGCATCGCAGAGGAATACACCCGCGAAGCGGGGGTTCGCAACTTGGATCGCCAGATCTCCAAACTGACCCGCAAAGCCGCGCGGGAACTGCTCGAGCATCCCTGGGAAGGCATCAAAGTGGTGGACGATGTGCAAATTCCCGATTACTTGGGTATTGCCAAATTCCGCCACGAGAACGCCGAAAAAGCGCCACAAATTGGGGTTTCTCAAGGTTTGTTCTATACCCCGATGGGCGGTGGCATTTTGCTGATCGAATCACTCGCAGTGCCTGGCACGGGTAAAATCAGCATCACGGGGCAACTTGGCGATGTGATGAAAGAATCGGCCCAAGCAGCCGTGGCCTATTTGCGAGCCAACGCTAGCAAATACGGTGCGGACGCGGATTTCTACAAGAAAACCGACTTACACATCCATTTCCCCGATGGAGCCACCCCCAAAGATGGCCCCAGTGCAGGGATTGCCATTGCCACCAGCGTGATCTCTGCCATCACCAAGCGTTCGGTACGTTCAGATGTTGCCATGACCGGTGAGATCACTTTGCGTGGACGAGTCTTGATCATTGGTGGAGTCAAAGAAAAACTGATGGGCGCGTACCAAGCGGGCATCAAAACTGTGATCATTCCCAAAGATGATGAGCCTTACCTCTCCGAAGTCCCCGAGTCGATTCGCAGTCTGCTCGAGATTATTACGGTAGAAAAAATGGAAGAAGTCCTCGAGCATGTGCTTTTACCCCTCGAGGTGGAAGCCGAGATTGTTGCTCCTGTGATTCCTCCACAAGTTGCCAAGCCCGATCAGCCCAGTGCGGGTGCATAACATGTGTTCTGAGTTTTGAATTTCCCCCCGATGTGGGGGGTTTTTTTGTTTGGTGGTTTGTTTTTCGTTTTTCGTTTTCCGTTAGGGATTTGGTGGCTCGAGGGGAGTTTTCGACTGATGTTTTGCCCCCTCGAGCGCACTATCTTTTTCTCGTCCTCAATCCTCCTGTTGAGCCAAAGTCGCAATCCCCGCCCCCTCGAGGGCTTTTTTGATGCGGTAGTTGAATTCGCGGCCTAACTTCCACTGTTCTTTGGGCTGTACTTTGAATAGCACCCGCAATTGCATTCCTGTCAAATCCAAAAGCGTCACCCCCTCGAGCCGTGGTTCCTCGAGGAAAATGGGGTTCCATTGCGGGTCGTTGTATAGATCTTGGGCTACCTGTCGTACTACTCCTAGCGCCTGATCCACATCGCTGTGGTAATCCACCATCACATTGCCCACCCAGCGCGACCAGTCTTTGCTCGAGACACTGACCGAGGTGATTTGCCCGTTGGGAACGATATGCACCACCCCGTCTAGCGCTCGAATTTGCGTGACCCGCAAGGTCAAGCGCTCTACCCCGCCCGACAAGGCCGCATTCCCATTGATGGTGATGATGTCACCCACCCCGTATTGATCCTCGAGCAGTACAAAAAACCCTGAAAGCACATCACGGATCAGGCTTTGCGCCCCAAAGGAGACCGCCACCCCCAAAATCGAAACCCCTGCCAAAAGTGCGGCAGTATTGAGGCCCAGACTTTGCAACACCTCGAGGGCGGCAATCACCACGATCACCCCGCGCAAGGTCGAACCCAAAATACTTTTGAGGGTGGTGGCTCGCACACTGCGGCGGTTGAAATCTTCGCTGGGAACGATGCGGGCAATCAGTTTTTCCGAACCCCACCACGCGACATAGGCCAAAATCACCACACCCAAAATTCGCCCAATCGAGGCTCCAAACCAGGTGGTGATGGTTTCACCTTGGCTATAGAGTGGCTCGAGGCTGGAAAGTCCTGTGCTGTGGATCAAGACACTGCAACCCAAATACAGCATCAAAAAATGCCAGACCCAGCGCAGGCTCGAGAGGATTTTGGCGGGAAAGCCCAACATTCCCAACCAGCTCAACAGCAATTTGCCCAAGCGCCAGATTCCCAAGCTCAGCGCCCAGATCAACAGCAGACTCAACCAGGCTTGGGGTTTGACCCACTCGCGTTGGAGTTGCTCGAGAACATCGTTGATTTGGGTATTCATGCGGGTTGAATAGGTTGGTTGAGTGCCTGCTGCAAGCGCTCGAGGGTGTTGGCCTCCACCACACTTTGGGCATACAGCAACCCAGACATCACCGCTTTGGCATCGGCCCCACCGTGTCCAATAAACGACAAACCCTTCACCCCAATCAGCAGCGCCGAACCGTATTCGCTGGGATCGACTCGAGTCAGGATCTTTTTCAAAGCACCCCGCACCAACAATCCCCCAATTTTGCTTTGCAGATCGCTCGAGAGGGCTTCTTTAATCCAACCAAACAGCAGTTTGGCTTCGCCCTCGATGGACTTGAGCAAAACATTGCCCGTAAAGCCGTCAGTCACAATAATATCGGTGGTTCCTCGAAATAGGTCGTAACCTTCCACATTTCCATAAAAATTCAGATTTTCGGCGGCCCGCAGCAAAGCGTGGGCCTCGATCACCAAAGCGCTGCCCTTGCTGTCCTCTTCACCTATCGACATCAAGCCTACGCTGGGCCGCTCGAGACCCTGCACACTCTCGAGGTAGCGGCTGGCGAGGATGGCCCATTGCAGATAATACTGCGGCTTGACATCGGCGTTGGCTCCCACATCCAGCAGCAGGCACATCCCTTTTTGATTGGGAATGCGGTTGAGGTACGCGGGGCGGTCTACCCCAGGCAGGCGGCCCAAAGTCAGCAGCGCACTCGCCATCATCGCGCCGCTATGCCCCATCGAAACCACTGCCGAAGCCCGCCCCTCCTTGACCAAACGGGTGGCAACCTGAATGCTCGAGTGGGGCCGTTTTCGCACATCCGCCGCGTGATCATCCATGCCAATTACATCAAAGCTGGGTTCGATCTGCCATGTATGGGGTTCCTCGCCGCGTTTGCTCAGCTCGTAATGCAAGCGGGCCAAGTCGCCCACCAAAATCAGCTCGAGTCCTTTTTTGCGGGCCGCAATCGCCCCTTCGAGGGGTACCTCTGGTGCGTGATCCCCGCCCATCACATCGAGGGCAATGGGCAGTTTGGACAACGGCGATAAAGGTTTTTGCATATCAGAGGCTGGAGTCAGGTTTGGAGTTATCTGGGGATTCATAGCTCATTTGATTTTAGACTTCTTTTGCAAGATTGGCGTGGTATTGCGCTCGAGCCAATCAGGGATTACTCAAAATATTCATAAATATTTATGAATATTTATAAAATCCCTCACCACTTTTACGCCCCAGCAATCCCGCCTGCACCATTTTTTTCAAGAGCGGCGAAGCCTGATATTTGCTGCCCAAACCCTCGCGCAGCACTTCCATAATCGCCAAACAGGTGTCCAGTCCAATAAAATCCGCCAAAGCCAGCGGCCCCATCGGGTGATTCATCCCCAGTTTCATAATCCCGTCGATGGCCTCGGGGGTCGCAATGCCCTCCATCACGCACTGGATAGCTTCGTTGATCATGGGCATTAAAATGCGGTTGGAAATAAAACCGGGCGAATCGTTACACTCGAGGGCGGTTTTACCCATCAGTTCGGCAATTTCAATCACTCGGCTCGAGGTGGCATCGGAGGTTTGGTAGCCCCTAATCACTTCTACTAGGGTCATGATCGGTACCGGATTCATAAAGTGCATCCCAATAAAGCGGTCTGGGCGCTGAGACGCGGTAGCCAGTTTGGTAATTGGAATGCTCGAGGTGTTGGAAGCCAAAATCCCCGAAGGTTTGACGATCTTACCTAGCTCTGCAAATAGCTCGAGCTTGATTTTTTCGTCTTCCAGAATGGCTTCAATCACCAAATCACAATCGGCAAATTGCTCGAGGGTGGGGGAAAATTCGATGCGCTCGAGGACTGTTTGAGGGGATTCGTAGATTTTGCCTTTTTCGTAAAGTTTGTCCAGGCTTTTATGCATGGTGCTTCGTGACCGCTCGAGGCTGGCAGCTACCGCGTCTTGGATCACCACCGAAAAGCCCGTTTGAGCCGCAACTTGCGCGATGCCACTGCCCATTTGACCCGCACCCACCACACCGATTTTGAACACCATTTTTGACATACCATTTAGTATAACAAACGGTTGTTTGGATATGCTCGAGGGCGAAGGGGGTGGATTGCTAGACTCGAGTGGGGGAATTTCGGATTTGGAAGGTTCGGTGCTGGGAAGGGCTTTCTCGAGCGGTTCTAAAGCATCCTGAAGATTATTCCTAACAACATCTGGAACATTATCTCGAACAACATCCCGAACATTATTCCGAACATTATTCCGAACATTATCTCGAACACTATCCCAAACACTTTTTTGAACCTGCCTTTTGGCCTCGAGCGTCAGGAGTGCGGCTTTTGCCTTAGCTGGCTCGAGGACACCGCGCATTTGCCAGCCGTGCAGGAGCCGTTTGAATTCGCGGTTGCTCAAAGAAATTCCAAAGGCTTCCTGCAAAACCGTGCGGTATTCCAGTGGCTCGAGGCTGGTGCTGGGCTTGCCTTGTTCGCCGTGTAGCGTCTTAGTTAGGTCACGCAAATCAAAATAGCCCGATACCGTTTCTTTGCCACAATAAACGCTGTGCCTGAAGTGGGATTCGCTGGAATACTGGTAGAAATTGCACATATCTATAAATTCGGATAACTGGTGGTGAACGGTATCAAATTGATACTGCGGTTTCCACTGACCTTGCGGGTTTTTACTGGAAATCCGCCAAAAATCCCCCACCCGCTCGAGCATATTGCTGCCGTGTATCCCGATTTTTAGCTCGAGGGGTTGCAATAGAGTGCGGCCCCAGCCCACATCCACCAAAAAGTTTTCTCCCCCCTGGGCCACTAGCAAAGCCAAATGAGCAAAGGGCGGCGACAAGGTGCCGTCCGCGTTAAAAACTCGAGCTATGATTTGGGTGACATCAAAACCAAATTGCCGCAGCAACTCAGCAAAAATCCCATTTAACTCATAACAAAAGCCGCCGCGCCGCTCGAGAATAATTTTGCGCTCGAGGTGGAGCAGTTCCAGTACAATGGGGATGCCCAAATGCAGATCCAAAGTTTCAAAAGGTACGCTTCGCACATGAACATGCTGGAGTGCATTCAGGCTCGAGCGCGTGGCAGTGTGGGGGCCAGTGTAGCCAATCCGCTCGAGATAGTGCGGGTTGATTGGGTGGACGGGATTGGGTTGCGCTCGAGCGTGGGTCATAGGCTTGGCCCCTCCCGCGTTAGCAAACCGTATTCCACTCCGTCCACCATGGCAGTCCAAGTGGCTCTGGTGATGTCTTCCTCAATACCCACGGTGGTCCATTCCCGCGTACCATCGCTAAAGCCCAAAGCCACCCGCACCCGCAAATGCCCCTGTGTGGCGCTGAGGGTTCGCACCCGGTAGCTGTTCATCCGCACCCCACGAATGTAATCGCGGTGCAAACTCGCCGCATCTTTTTGCAGCGCCTCGAGCAATACTTTGTACAGGGTATCCACTGGGCCACTGCCCTCGGCGGCTACATATTCGGTGTCGCTGCCATCGATGCGAACCCGCAAACTGGCTTCCACCACGCTTTGAGTACGGCCCCGAATCACTTCAAACAGCCGCAGCCGTTCGGTGTCCAAAATCCGCACATATTTGCCAGTCAGCAATCCCAAACGCAGCTCGAGCGAGGCTTCGGCATCCTCAAAGTTGTAGCCCGTTTCCTCGAGCTGCCTTAATACCTCGAGGATGCGCCCATTGGCGGCAGTATCTTCGCTGAGGTCCACCCCAAATTTGCGGGCCACCTCTTTCAGATAAGTCGGGCGGCTGAGGCCCGCAATCAGCAGGCGGCGGTGGTTGCCCACTTTGGCGGGGTCAATCGGTTCATAAGATTCTGGGTCGGATAGCACCGCCGCCACATGGGTACTGGTTTTATGGGCAAAAACCTTGCGACCCACCACTGGTTTATGATCCATCTCCCCACCCAGCCCCACAATTTCCGCGACTTGGTTGGCAACACTGGTCAAACGGGTCAGCTCTTCGTCCGTCACTACCTCGAGGCCCATTTTTAACTTCAGAATCGGCAGCAAGGTGGTCAGGTCAGTAATTCCCGTTCTGGCCCCGTAACCATTGATGGTGGCCTGCAAATGCAACACCCCCACCTCGAGACCTGCTAGAGCATTTGCCATCGCCAGGCCCATATCGTTGTGCAGGTGCAAGCCCAGCACCACATCACCCACGCGGTCACGGGCTGCCAGCACCCCTTCTTTGACTAGGGTTGGCAAGCTGCCCCCATTGGAATCGCCCAGCGAGACAATATCCACCCCCGCCTCGAGCGCAATTCTCAGGTTCTCGAGGGCATATTCGCGGTTGTGCCGAAAGCCATCAAAGAAATGCTCGGCGGTGTAAATCACCTCTTTGCCTTCGCTTTTGAGATACTCGATGGTGTCGCGCAGCATGGCTAGGTTTTCCTCGAGGGTGGTTTGCAGCACCTTTTCCACATGCAAGACCCAAACCTTGCCATAAATATGTGCCACAGGGGTTTTGGCCTCGAGCATGGCCTTTAGGTTGCGGTCTCGAGCCACGGGGGTTTCGGGCCTGCGTGTCGCCCCAAAAACGGTCAATTTGGCCCGCAAATTTAAATCCTGGGCCAGTTCAAAAAACTCCAGATCTCGGTCAAAAACGTAGGGCCAACCCCCCTCGAGGTACGTAACCCCCAGCGAGTCAATCAGTTTGGCAATTCGCACTTTGTCCTGCACCGAAAACGTAATGTCCTCAGTCAGCGCACCTTCGCGCAAGGTGGTCTCGAGAATGCTTAAATTGGGCATGATTTAGTTTATAGGGAATTGGGTCAGGACATGGGGAAAATATGGGGAAAATCGGAGTGTCAGGCTCTTGGAATTGCCCTATTCTCATTATTCCCATTTGGAGATATAACGTTTGATTCACAGGCTTCAGGTTCCTGTGTTGATGGGTATTTTGGATTTTTTGGTTGGATTTTTAGGGCTGTTGGAAAATAAGAAACTGAAAATAAAAACACTGTCGGTGATTAGCGGCACCCAACAATCATCCCTTAAGGCTGCTTCGTTCCCGATCTGACCTGGTTCAGGCGTTGTCGCTGCGCTAAGCCGACAGTGCGAGTTTGAGTGTAGCACCTCGAGCGGGGTTTGGGTAGACCCGATCATTTTTTTGATGATTTTGTGGAATTGGGTATCCTCGTAAGCGGGCTGCTCAAAAATGGGTATATCACTTCTGCTTTTAGCGCAAAAAGAAGATATTGGATTTTAATTGCCACACAAATGGCTCGAGCAGTTCAACAGATTTTCCCGTACCCAAACGTCAATTTCTTCATTCTTTCCCATTGGCTTAGCTCGAACTAGGCCAGAACACTTAAGAAACGCTTGACAAACTCGAGGGAAGCAGAGTACACTCTTCTTCGCCTCGAGGGAAACCAAAAGGCCAAGCGAAAGAAAAGAGACGTATCATAACGGCTCGAGCTGCATGACAACAGAAGATTCTTAGTATTGATAAATGGTCTTCCCGACAGGGAAGGAGTGCGGTATCCCCTCGAGTTCGCTTCGTGCGAATCCTCTTGGGAAATACTCCAGACACTCGAGTTTGCTGCAAGGTGAACACAAAACAAAAAAGCCAAGTTTTCTGAACTTGGGACAAACTGTTATTTTGGCGCTCGAGTTTAGGCTCGAGGGTTTAGATAAACCAACAATGGAGAGTTTGATCCTGGCTCAGGGTGAACGCTGGCGGCGTGCTTAAGACATGCAAGTCGAACGGGTCCTTTCGGGGATTACGTGGCGCACGGGTGAGAAACGCGTAACTGACCTACCCCTAAGACCCGAATAACTCCTCGAAAGAGGAGCTAATGTGGGATGTGATGTCCTTTCATGTAAGGCCATTAAAGATTAATCGCTTAGGGATGGGGTTGCGTTCCATCAGCTAGTTGGTAGGGTAAAGGCCTACCAAGGCAACGACGGATAGCCGGCCTGAGAGGGTGGCCGGCCACAAGGGCACTGAGACACGGGCCC
>JANYFS010000297.1 GCA_025359705.1 Deinococcales bacterium
GAGTGTAATAGACCACTCGAGGGGAGTTGTTCTTTACTCGAGCAAGACTTGTGTTGTACCTCTGCTTCCTCATCCAATCGTGTTCAGAAAGCAGTTTAATGGATTATGTTTGCCACCGCGCAATTTGCCATGCTGACGCTCGCCCTACTGGGTTCGACGCTCAATCCCGCTGTTTCAAACCTGCAAGCCAAATCTCGAGCAACCCCAATTCTTCAAACCGTTGCTGCCCAGAATAATAGCCATAGCACCGCTCAGAATACCAAGAATACCGTGCTGTTCAATGACGCACGGGGGGCGACCTTCAAGCTCGATGAGACAGGGGCTAGCGGCGACGGTTATGGCACGGGATTTTTTATCTCGGCGGATGGCTACGCGCTCAGTGCTTACCATGTTGTAGAAGGGGCTAAAACCCTGACGGGAACCACGCCCAACAACAAAACCTTTGCCCTCGAGGTGGTGGGTTTTGATGCGGCCCACGATTTGGCCTTGCTGAAGTACAACACCAAAGAAAAAGTGGCCTTTTTGCCTCTCTCGAGCGGTATTCCGCCCATTGGCGAATCCGTTTTGGCGATTGGTAATTCGGGGGAGCAATTTTTGCAACCTCGAGCGGGCAAGTTGCTCAGTTTGGACGCGGTGGCGGGGCGTGCCGATTTCCCACCCGATACTCTCGAGATGTCCGCACCGCTCGATTCGGGCGACTCGGGCGGCCCCATTCTCAACTCGAGTGGGGAAGTGATTGGGGTGGTCAGTTACATTCGCCAAGATGCCAAAGGTTTGCGCTCCTTTGCGGTTCCTGTACGCCAAGAACTGCCGATTCTTGCCGATTTGCAAGCGGGTATCAAACGGGACGTTCCCGCTTTAGGCATCACCTCGGCATTGGATGGCCCCATATCAGAGGCACTTTTTAACACTTTGGGTTTAGGCAAAAAGCAAGGCGCAGTCATCGAACAGGTGATTCCCAATAGCCCTGCGGCAAAAGCGGGTTTGCGTTCGTTACGCGATCTCACCCCCAGAGGAGCGGAAACACCGATGATTGAGGCCGATGTGATTATTGCACTGAACGGTTTTGACACTCCAACCTTCGACGAACTGCTCAATCAAATTCGCCAAAAACGCATTGGTGATCAGGTGCTATTAACCGTGCAGCGCGGACGGCAAACCCTCGAGGTGAAATTGGTTTTGGCAGCCAAGGCCGATATTTTTTACTGAGTGGGTTGGTTTTGCAGCGTTTTAGAGGATTTCATTTTTGGTCAGCCAGGCGGTGTTACACTGACCTCGAGCGTGAGAGGTACAGATGCAACCCCTCGCGGCTTGGGAGCGTATCTAAAATATTATGAAAGTGATCCGACAAACCTCGGTACTGCTGGATGTGCAAGATCCCTCGAGTCAAATGCGGGTGGTCTTCGACAAACAACAAAATGCGCTGTACCGTTTTCGTAAAGTTTTTTGGGTGCTGACCTCGAGGCGGCCTATTGTAGCCTTGCCGCAAATTCGTGAAATTAAAATTTTTCGTAAATTTAAAGAGGCCAAAGCAGGCAAACACGAGGCGCATTATGTTCACCAAGTGGTTTTGCGGGTGCATGACCGCACCTATATCAAACTGTTTTCGCCTACCTATTCGCTCGAGGAACACCCATTTCACCCACAACAAATGGAATGGGTCGATTCGCTGTACGACTTCTTAAACCTGTCTTCCATCAGCGTTAGCCACACCCAAGATGAACCCCGCAAGATTCGCTATGTGGGGCGTTATTTACCTCGAGTGCAGGAATCTTCTTTGCAAAAAGTCTAGTTTGATAAAAACCTCGAGCATTTTTCTATAAATATACTCCCGATTTGATAAATAAAAAATAAATGAGATAAAAATTGTATTGCTCGAGATTTTTGATATTTTCTCGAGTTGGGTGCTGAATAGTTGCCTAATCTTTTAATCTTTTACGGATAACGGACAACGGATCACCTAAAACGAATAACGAACCACGAATAACGAACCACGAATAACGACTCTAGGGCTTCTGCCGAAATACCTCAAAAACCAAATGCCCCAACTCCGCCTCGAGCAGTCCGTTCCAGGCGGTTTCTACGGCATTGACCGAGCCAGGCAACGCGAAAATTAGGGTTTCACCTGCCAATCCTGCCGTGGCCCTCGAGAGCATGGCGGCTGCGCCGACTTGGGCATAGGAAAGCATCCGAAACAATTCGCCAAAGCCAGGCATCGGCTTCTCGAGCAGGCTTTCCACCACGGGAATGGTCACATCTCGGCCTGCAATGCCCGTGCCACCCGAAGAAATGATCACTTGAGCGCGGGGCATTAGCTCAAGTAGGGCGGTTTTGATTTGTGCGGCATCGTCTTGCACCAACCTGCGCTCGAGCAAAGTGTGGCCCGCTTTTTGCAAGGCACGCTCGAGGTATTG
>JANYFS010000299.1 GCA_025359705.1 Deinococcales bacterium
CCATCACGATAAGCAAAAGTGACGGCATCCAGAGCAAGTTTCTGCTCTGGGGTGTGTCGCAATTTTAGTTTTGCGCTTATGGTGATCTTCACAAGAGGAGTATAAAGCATATGAGTAGAAAAAAGCAAGATGCTTTAGCCATGATTGCCCCTACGGAGCAGAGTCTTTTCCTCCCACGACTAAAGTCGCGGGTCTCCAAGGCCCCATGATGAAAAAAGATCGTCTCGAGAAAATCCGCCGTGTGTTATCGCACCGCCAACCGACCCTAACCGTGCTGCTCGAGGAGGTGCATAAGCCGCATAATCTGTCGGCAATTTTGCGATCTTGCGATGCGGTGGGGGTTTTCGAGGCCCATGCAGTGCAACCTCGGGGCGGTTTGCCCACCTATAACGCCACTTCGGGCAGTGCGGAAAAGTGGGTTCCGCTTCAGATTCACCGCGACGTTTTGACTGCCATTAGCGATTTTCAAGCCAAGGGTTTTAAGGTCTACGCCACCCATCTGTCCGAACGGGCCAGCGATTACCGTGAGGTGGACTATACCCAACCCAGTGTAATTTTGCTGGGTGCGGAAAAGTGGGGGGTTTCGCAGCAAGCGGCGGATTTATCCGATGGCAACATCATCATCCCGATGATGGGTATGGTGCAAAGCCTGAATGTTTCGGTGGCAGCCGCCACCATTTTGTTTGAGGCCCAACGCCAGCGCAAAGCAGCGGGGATGTACCAAACTCCGCAAATTTCAGAACTTGAGCTGAAAAAACTCGAGTTTGAATGGCTTTACCCCGAACTTTCCAAAATCTACCTCGAGAAAGGGGAAGGGTATCCCGAGCTGGACGAAGAGGGGATGATGGTCTCGAGCTAAAAATCACCCTAAAAGTCTGGAGTTTCTCCCTCGAGCAAACGGGTCAAAATACCCACATACTCGAGGATTTCGGCTATTTCAATCTTTTCGCGGGTGGTGTGAGCCAGGCTCGAGTCGCCACAGCCGATTCCCACACTGGGGATGCCTGCGGCAAAGGTGTAGCGCCCATCGGTAGCAAAGCGCCAGATTTGGGGTTCTTTGTGGTGGGCTATCTCGAGCAGTTTTTGCACCAGTGGATGACTGGGCGCGATTTGAAAACCTGGGGTGTTGTAGGGATGCCACAAAGGTTCTAGGTCATATTCGGCGGGAAGACCTTCCAGCACTGCCTCGAGGGTCTCCCGCATTTCGGCTTCGGTTTCACTGAATCGCCAATCCAAAGTGAGAGTGACGGTGTTGGAAGTCAGGTTCATACTGCCGCTGTCGCAGCGCACTTGGGTAGGAGTCAGGCTCGAGCGGCCCACAATGGGATGTTCGGGTAGCTCGAGGGTTTTGAGGCGCTCGAGCAGGGTTCCCAAAGCGAACATCGGATTTTGCTGGTGCAGTGCAAGGCTGGCGTGGTGCGCTGTACCGTGCAATGTCACCTGTACCCGCGCTACTCCACGGTGGCCCAGCATCACAGTATTGCTCGAGGGTTCCCCAATGATCGCGGCCCCAATCTCGAGGTTACGCTCAAAAATGGTTAGGGTGTGTCCCTGAAGGCTCCGCATAAACTCGGCGATGCCTTGCCCGCCCGTTTCCTCTTCCACAAAAGCCCCAATCAGCACATCCCGCTGGGGGCGTTTTCCTTGGGCCAGCATCTCACCCAAGGTATACACATGAGCCGCCAAGTTTCCTTTGATGTCCACCGCACCGCGTCCATGCACCACCCCATACTTCCCGTCGTCCACCAGCTCGGCCTGATAGGGTGGATATTCCCATAGCGAAACATCGCCCTCGTGAACGTGATCCAAATGCGAGATCAGCAACCAACTTGGCCCCCGCTCGAGGCCAAAAACCACACCCAGCACATTACCAGCGGGGTCGGTATCGGCGTGATCAAAACCCAAACGCTGCATCTCGAGGATCACCCGCTTGGCAATTTCTTGCTCTTGGGTGGGCAGGGCGTGAATGCGGATCAAATCTTGTAAAAACGGGGTGAGTTGGGGCAAAACCGAGGAAGGTGTGGCGCTCGAGTCGGACATGGTTGTAGTTTATCTGGATTTTAGCAAGCTATTTCAGATCCGACTTCTCGAGCGCAACCATTTCCCCACTGATTTCGTAGCCATAGGCCTCGGCCCACTCGATCATCAGATCCAAAAGTTGGTGTACCTCGAGTTCGCTGATGGTGGCTTGGCTGGCCCTCGAGACTTCCACACTAACCCGCCACAAAGCACTGACCGGTTGTTGATTTGGTGTGTGTCTTTTGGGTGTGGTCATGGGTAGTACAAGTGTAACGCCCTGCACAACGGTGTGTACAGGGCGCGAAACAAGAAAAGCCTTTAAGCTCGAGGGGATCTGAACGGTTTAAGCGTTAGGTTTTTCCACAATGTAGGCCCGCTCGATCACGGTGGGGTAAGGAATGGGATAGCTGGGATCGACTTTTTTGATGCGGGCCAAGTTCTCGATGCCCTCCACCACTCGACCAAACACCGAGTGACCGCCGTTTAGGTGCGGGGTGGGGCCAAAGGTGATGAAAATCTGGCTGCCGTTGGTTCCTGGGCCAGAGTTTGCCATGCTCAGGGTTCCTGCACGGTCATGCTTGAGTTCGGGGTGGAATTCGTCTTTGAAACGGTAGCCTGGGCCGCCGCGTCCTGTGCCTGTGGGGTCGCCTGTTTGGGCCATAAAATCGGCAATCACGCGGTGAAAAATGATGCCATCATAAAAATGATTGCGGATCAAATAGGCAAAGCTGCCCACAGTAACGGGGGTTTTATCGGCGTACAGCTCGATAACCAAGCGGCCTTCGCTGGTTTCAAAAACGGCTTGGTAGGATTTACCCGCCTCGATCCCGTTACCCAAGCTCGAGAATTCGGTTTTGCGGGTTTCGGAGAGGAACGGGGTGAGGGTGTAGCCTGCGGGAATGGTGTATTCGGTCATGTGTTTAACCTCGAGGGGGGTCTCATGCAAGATCTGTACCCCCCTGCTTTTTAGGCTGAACGCCTAAAAACCTGCCCCCCCTACTTCGCAGGGAGGGACTAAAAATGATGTCACTCGAGCGTATTTACTATCTTTTATCTGTTACGGATAACGGATAACCAATTACGGACTAAATTACTTCTTCTTCACCGCAATGGTGACTTTAATAATCTTATCGGGCGTACCTTTAGGCTCGGGTGGCTCATATTTGGTAATTTTGTCCAGAATATCTAAACCTTCGGTGACTTTACCAAACACGGTGTATGCACCGTTCAGGTTAGGTACTTTGTCTAGGGTGATATAGAACTGGCTGCCGTTGGAATCGGGCGAAGTCGCGCGGGCCATGCCCAAAACCCCTTTGGCTTCAAAGTTGAGCTTGGTACGCACCTCGAGGCCAAAGCTGTAGCCTGGGCCGCCTTGTCCCCATTTGTTGCGGTCTTTCTCGAGGGTGTTGGGGTCGCCGCCTTGCACCACAAACTTGTCGATCACACGGTGAAACAAAATGCCGTCGTAATAGTGGTGACGGGCCAACCAGACAAAACTATTGACCGAAGTGGGAGTATCGGCTTCATACAAATCCAGTACGATGCGGCCCTTGGATGTTTCCATCACTGCCACATAATCCATGCCCTTCTCGAGCTGGAGCTTGGGGGCTTCTTTGAAGGTATGCACGGGCTTGTCGCTGAGGAAAGGAACCGCTTTATAGCCAGCGGGAACGGTAGATTGGGCAAATGCAGCACTTGCCAGCAAAAAGGGTAGGGTAATCCAGATCCGTGAAGTCACGGCTAGCACTATACCTGCTTTGTCTGAATGCAAGATAAGTCTGGAAGTCTGGTTTTGCGCTCGAGTGGACGAGAAAAAGATGAATCGCTCGAGAAAATATGGCCCGCTCTTCAGTTGCGAAAAACGAACCACGCATAACGAACCACGCATAACTCAAAACAAATTAAAGCGCAATATCCAACCCCTCGAGGCATTCTTGGGCAATGGCTCTGGCAATGGGATCACGGCTCGAGCGGGCGTAGGAGATGCCCAGATGTAAGGCTTCCTGAATCTCGAGCTTGACCGGTTCGCCAGGGCGAACAAAGGTTTGATACAGGCCCAAATAGGCATGGGCCAGCAGAATGTCGCGGTGACGCTCAGGCGGGAAAAACTTTAACTCCTCGAGGGCTGCCCGAAAAGCCCGTGCCGCGTCGCCTTTGTGACCCAACACCACCGCCCCCCGAGCGGCTTTGATCCTTTGAGCAATCTCGAGATACGCCTGACGCATTTACCTACCTTCTACCGCCGCCATCACGTCCACCATCATCACGGCGGGGCGGGCGATCTGTACGTGGGGCTACTTTACCCTCGAGTTCGGGGCGGGTCAGGTCTTCCCACGTGGCCGGCGCCTTCAGCCCTTTTTCCTTCAGGAATTGCTTGTTCGAAGCGACGCCGATGAAATCGATATCGGTTCCCGTCCACCAGCCATCGGGATCCTTGTACCGCGCCGGGATCGCCGCCGCTTCCGGCGATTTGTAAG
>JANYFS010000324.1 GCA_025359705.1 Deinococcales bacterium
GAGTGGTGCGTGGCGGGGTGTACAGCCACTACGAATTCACCGTGCCGCTGGCAAACCGCCTAACCGATGATGCTTGGCACAAAATGCTGGATTCGGGCAAAGCTCCCAAACAACCCGAATGGATGAACTCGTTTATTGTGAAATGAAATGGGTCTGGATTTTTGTGATTGGTGGAATTTTATTGATACCATCATTTTTATTAAATAACGATTATTTTAAAAACAAAAAATCTATACTTTTATATAGATCTCAAAAGATTTCCAATAACCTCGAGTTGAATCAAAAAAAGAGTAAGATTGATGACTCGTCTCATACAGGCCCAAATCTTTCCATTCTTTTCGTGGGTGATGTGATGGTGGCACGGGGGGTGGCTCAACAAAACCATAACCAGTGGAATCGCCCTCTCGAGCCTGTGGTATCTCTTTTAAAACAAAGCACTTGGGTAGTGGGCAACCTCGAGTCTCCTTTGACCACCCAGCCTTTTCGGGGGGGTCGCTCGAGCATAGGAAACTATGATTTGCGGGCCAATCCTGCGGCTGTGGCGGCGTTGCGCCCGTTTACTTTCCTCAATCTCGAGAACAATCACGCGCTGGATGGGGGAATGTTGGGTCTCGAGCAAACCCGCTACACACTAAGCAAAGCGGGAATTGTACCGCTCGAGGGGTTTCACAAAACCACTTTAGGGTCTCAACACGTCACTCTTTTTTCATGGATGGATCAGGGAAAACCTCTTCCGCTCGAGCAAATCAAAAACGCTGCTCGAGGGAATATTTTGCTGATTGCTTACGTACATTGGGGTTCGGAATATACCGGAATTACTCCGCGCCAGCGCGAACTGGCAAGGCAACTGGTGGATGCGGGAGTGGATTTGATTGTGGGAACGGGGCCGCATGTAGTGCAACCCCTCGAGTTCATCCCTTTCAAAGACAGTGTGAACGTGCCTGTGGCCTACAGTTTGGGCAATTTTTTGTTCGATCAAAGAATGCCTGCCACTCGAGTGGGCCTGATGTTGCGGGCCAGTTGGGTTCATCAAAAGTGGTACCTCGAGCGGATACCCACCCGCATTCAGGCGGGCCAAGTCAAACTTAAAACCTCGAATTTAACAGGATTCTGAATAGGATTCTGAACAGGATCTGAGCATAAAATAAACTTTTAGCCAAGATACTAGTAGCTTTTTTCGCATAGCATGAACAACAAAACAGGGTATTCGACTGGACTCGAGGGACTCGAATGCTTTTGGAGGATTTTATGAACAAAACCTTACTTGCCGCAACCCTTGCCCTTGCTACCCTCACCGCCTGCGGAGACAACACTCCACCCCCTTCAACGCAAGTGCTGTTCAAAGTAGTGCTTGGGGGTAAAAATGAAAAACCCAATCCCATCACCACCAATGCCGAAGGAACTTTGATTGTCAATTTATCTGAAGATAAAAAATTATATGTTTCGGGTATTGTTAGCGATTTGAATAGTGCTTTGACCAGTGCAAGTATTCGGGGGCCAGCCGATACTAATACGAATGCAGATAGTCTCTATGATTTGAGCTTTTTGGCAGTCAAAGGTGCTAACAACCAATATTTGATCTCTGGAGTATTTAAGAATCTAAGCGACACCCAAATTAAGCAGCTTCGGGATAAGTTGTGGTACATCAATGTCTACACCGAAGGCAATAAATCAGGTGAAGTGCGGGGTCGAATCGAGTAAATTTGTAGGATGGTTAAGACGGGGCTTCCCGTCTTTTTTCATTTTAATTTGGCACATATTTTTAAAATACCTTGAGTATTTTACAAACACCGTCCCAATTTATGGAATACTTAAGGTTTAACCTAATCGTGCGGCATCATTTTTTTATCGCCCGCTCGAGTGTCTAATCAAAACCTTGATCTTTTAGGGATGCTGTACCGATAGGGCATCGGCTACAATCTCGCCGCATTACGCTATACTTGGAACACATGAAAGATACGCGCAACCGTCCTGTATACGAGATTTCTGTCGCGGCGGAATTGGTGGATATGCATCCCCAAACCCTGCGCCTCTATGAGCGCAAGGGTTTAATTCGTCCTGGACGCTCGAGCGGTAAAACACGGCTGTACAGTGAGCGCGATATTGACCACTTGCGAGAGATTCGTCGCCTGACTCAAGAACTGGGAGTCAATTTGGCGGGTGTGGAAGAAGTGATGAAACTTCAGCATCAACTGGACGACCTGCA
>JANYFS010000366.1 GCA_025359705.1 Deinococcales bacterium
GGCGAAAGTTGGCTTGGCTTTGGTAACAGTGTTGAAGACCTTGAAAGGCGTGATGAAAAGATCGGGCCAAACGGAGCATGGCTTAATCTACTGCACTCGAGGATGATTTACGTAACTCCAACGCTTTGTAGGCCACTCGAGCGGCATCATGAAAAACTTGCCACTGTGGGCTATGGTCGGTTTCCTCGAAGCCCAGACCCTCGGCGTGGGGGTGTTCAAAGCCCATCAGGTGGGTGAAGCCGTGTGAGGCCAGCAGAGCCACCTCTTGGGTCAGCGAATGCTTACGGGCAGTGGCCTGGATTTGGGCCGTCTCGAGGCTGATGATAATGTCGCCCAAGTGTTCGGGCATGAACGGATCTTGCGGGGTCCAAGCAGGAAAAGACAGCACATCAGTAGCCTCGTCAATGCCAAAATGCTCGAGCTTGAGTGCGCGAATCTCGAGGTCATTGGTAAGCACCAAGGTGACTTGATGTTGCGCGGCACCGTAGTGCTGCATTACCGCTTTGAGTGCTTTGCGAAGGGCCAGGCGAAGCCCTGTAGGGGTGCGGGTTTGGGCGATGAGTTCAATCATGTTTGGTAGGGTGATTCAGAGGGTGAGCGGGTAATTAAAAAAGCTCGAGGGGGATGATGGTGTTGGTGTTCCCCTCGAGACTCTTGGTGATGTTTACTTTCAAACTACATCTTTAACGAACAACGAACAACGAACAACGAACAACGTTCTAAATATCCGATGTCCAATTCGGCACCACTTGCAGTTCGATTGCAGATTCAGGCACAGGCTCAATCGCAGGTGCAGCTAGGGGTAATCGAGGTTTTTCCCGCTCGAGTTTTTCGGCTTCGCGCTGGTCTTCCACCAAATCGTAAGCCCGAATAATGCGGCCCACCAAAGGATGGCGCACCACGTCCGACTCGGTGAAGTGATGGAAATGAATCCCCTCCACCCCTTCCAAGATTTGGCGAGCCACTGCCAAACCCGACTTTTGGTGACGGGGCAAGTCGATTTGGGTCACATCGCCCGTGACCACCACTTTGCTGGCAAAACCCATGCGGGTCAGGAACATTTTCATTTGCTCTGGAGTGGTGTTTTGGGCCTCGTCCAGAATGATAAAAGCGTCCGATAAAGTGCGGCCCCGCATGTAGGCTAGCGGCGCAATCTCGATGGTTTTGCTGGCGATATAGCTTTCCACACGGTCTACATCCAGCATGTCGTAGAGGGCATCGTAAAGGGGGCGAAGGTACGGGTCGATTTTGGCTTGCAAATCTCCAGGCAAAAAGCCTAGGTGTTCGCCCGCTTCCACCGCAGGACGGGCCAAAATAATACGTTTAACCCTGCGCTCTTTTAGGGCAGCTACTGCCATTGCCACCGCCAGATAACTTTTGCCAGTACCTGCGGGGCCAATGCCAAAGACCATATCGGTTTGGCGGATGGCCTCGAGGTAGGCGCGTTGTCCGGGGGTTTTAGGTTTGAGTTTGTTGGGAAGCTGCCAGGATTCGGCAGGCTGTTGGGTTTCGGCGGACAGGCTTTTGCCGTTGCTCGAGAGGGCCGCCGATTGCTCGAGGACATCTTCGATTCTTCCACCTTGGCGAATGATCGCCAGCAGGTCACGCAAAAAGGCTTCGGCCTTGCTGACCTCGAGGGGGTTTCCGCTGACCGTGACGGTTTCGCCCCTAGCACTGAGGCGGGCGGTGATCAGTTCGCGGATTTTGCGGAGGGTGCTGTCATTTTCGCCAAAAAGCGCCAAGGCTTCTTGAGGGTTCTTCAGACGCACCGTCGCCAATGTCATTTCACTCAAAGTATTCACCTATTGCGGAGCATCATCCGCTGCTCGAGTGGAGTTGTTGATCCCAGGATAGGATCGGGGGTGATGTGATTTTTGCGCGAGTTTGCTCATTTGCTCAAGGTTGGAATTTTAGGTGTGCCAAACCACAAATATCCAACCTGCATTCACTTGCTAGTGATTATTTTAAGCGATTTCAATCATAATGTTTGCAGCTTAAGCAAAAATGATCTCCTACACATCAGCCAGAATACTTAACCCTCGAGCCTTTACCCCTGATCCAATACCTGCACCGCCCCAGTCACCACCAGATGAACCCGTATGCCTACCTCGAGCCAACCCACTTTGCTTTGCACCACGATTTCTTGAGTGCCAGAATTAGACTCGAGCAGACAGGTATATAGGGTAAATGCGCCTTGAAACTCGCGGTGGAGGATGTGGGCTGGGATTCCCGATTCGGCAAAGGCCAGATCTTCGGGGCGAATGCTGAGCAAAATTTTACCTGAGATTGGATTCTGGACGGGATTTTGGATGGAAGTATCCAGCTCGAGCGATCCCAAACAACTTTGGGCCGTTGAGCCAGATGCTTCGGCCCAAATCAGATTGCTTTTGCCCACAAACTGAGCTACAAAAGCATTTCTGGGATGGTGATAAACCGCCTGCGGTGTGCCGTGTTGCTCGAGCCGACCTGCACGCATCACCACAATCTGATCGGCAAAGCTGAGCGCCTCATGTTGGTCGTGGGTCACTAAAATGGCAGGGATTTGGCTTTGCAACAGCAATTCCCGAACTTCCGCTCGCGTGTCGGTACGCAACGCCGCGTCCAAACTGCTGAAGGGTTCATCCAGCAGCAAAAGTTGCGGATCTGGAGCCAACGAGCGGGCCAAGGCCACCCGTTGTTGCTGTCCGCCCGACAACTGGTGGGGCAAACGCCCCTCGAAGCCTGCCAAACCCACCCGCTCGAGTATTTCCCGCGCTCGAGCAAGCGATTTTGGTTTGCCGAGTCCTTGCAGACCAAACCGTACATTTCCCAGCACATCCAAATGCGGAAACAGGGCATAATCCTGAAAAACCAAACCAATTTTGCGCTGTTCTGGGGCCACAAAGTCGCTTGCAGAACTCCAGAGCTGCCAACCAAAGCGAATCTGCCCACTACTTGGTCGCTCGAGTCCTGCAATCAGGCGCAGCAAGGTTGTTTTTCCGCAACCAGACGGCCCCAGAATCGCCAAAAGCTGCTTGCGCTCGAGCCGAAAAGACAGATTGGAAACCACAGGCTCGAGCGGAGCGTAACTTTTGCAGACTTGGCTTAGCTCGAGCATGATGTTTAGCCTTGCCAGTCTTGGGGTTTTTCACCCAAACCAAAGCGCCACGCCAGCGCTTTAGCAATGCGTTTGCCCGCTTGCCCGTCGCCGTAAGGGTTTTTGCCCTTTCGCATCGCCTCGAGGGTCCCATCGTTGCCCAGGAGCTGCTGAAGCAGGGGGTAAGCCACTAGCGCATCGGTTCCCAGCAGTTTCAAAACCCCTGCTTCCACCCCCTCGGGCCGCTCGGTAACGTTGCGCAATACCGCTACAGGCACGCCCAAACTGGCTCCCTCCTCTTGGATTCCGCCCGAATCGGTGATCATCAGGCTCGAGGCTTGGAGCAAGGGGGCCATTTCCGCAAAGTCAATCGGCTCGAGCAGC
>JANYFS010000368.1 GCA_025359705.1 Deinococcales bacterium
GATAGCGATTTGGTAGCCGCCGCCAACAAAACCCTCGAGCGCCTCAACAAAAGTGGTGCGTACCAAAAACTGCTCGAGAAGTGGATTATAAACAAATAAAGCTCCAAAAATAGAATAGTCTCGAGGGGAACCCACACCACCCCCTCGAGTTATTTAGTTATTTTTTGGATTACTTTTTCTGCCGCTGGGCATAACCCACCAAAGCCACCGCTCCCAAAATCAAGGGCATAGCAATCATGGCTTGCGGGGTGATGATCTCGTGGGCAAAAAGTGCGCCCAAAAGCAAGGCCACCACAGGGTTGACATAGGCGTAACTGGTTGCCACTGTGGAACTCACTCGAGCGGTCAGGTACATATAGGCGCTGAAGGCGATGATCGAGCCAAAAGAAATCAAATAGAAATAGGAACCCAAGGCCAGCGGCCCAGGCATAGTGGTGATGCGTTCGCCAGAAAACAAGCCAATGGCAATCATCGGCAGGCTGCCCAGCATCATTTCGGTGGCGGGGGCCATCAGGTTTTTGGGCATCTCGAGGTGACGGCTCCACACCGAACCCAAAGCCCAGGTTGCGGTGGCTCCCAGCAGGGCCAACAGGCCAATCGGGTTGGATTTTAAATTGCCATCGCTCGAGAGCAGCACAATGCCTAGGGTTCCCAGCCCCATGCCTGCCCACTCGAGGGGGCTGGGCCAGCGCCCAAACAGACCGCTAAATAAGGCGGCCCACAGCGGCATAATCGCAATCACCGTGGCAGCCAGCCCCGAACTCACCCCTAATTTTTCGGCGAAGGTGACCAAGCCATTGCCGCCCAACATCAGCAAAACCCCCACCTTACCCGCAGAAATCCACTGGACTCGAGTGGGGTGTGCCTCGCCGCGCAGTCGCAAAATGCCGTACATAATCGCTCCAGCGATTAAAAAGCGGGTTCCCGCCATCAAAAAAGGCGGAATGTCTTGCACCGCAAAACGAATGCCCAAATAGGTCGAACCCCAAATCAGATACAGTGAAAAGAGCGAAAACCAAATCCCGCTCGAGGGAGTGGAAGGTGAACGGATCGAGGGGGTTGTATGGCTCATGCCTGATTCTATCTCGAGTTTAGCTGGATTTGCAATAGAATATATGGACAGTAGTACAATATGCTTAATCAGGTTTGAAAGGACGGAATTATGGATGAACTGGATCGTCAGATTATTTTGCAATTGCAGCTCGACTGCAAACAGACCTATGCCGATATTGGCGAAAAAGTGGGGGTTTCGGCAGCTACGGTTCATGCCAGAGCCAAAAACCTCGAGAAAAAAGGGATGATTCTCAGCTATGGTGCGCGGGTGGATGCGGCCCAAATGGGCTTGCCTGTTTTGGCCTTTATCAGCGTGCAGCTCGAGAATTCTTATAGTTGCATCGATATTGCCGACGATCTTCAGCATTTTTCAGAAATCGAAGATTGTTTTTCGGTGGCGGGGGATGTGGATGTGCTGCTGAAGGCCAGGGCCGAAACCCCTGCCGCGCTCGAGCAGTTGCTCTACGAGATTAAAAAGATCAAAGGGGTGGCTCGCACCCGCACCAGTGTGGTTTTGACCACGCGGTTTGAAGGGAGGCCTTCGCATCCTGTGGGGGAAAACTAAAAAAAATCCCCTTTCGCTTGAAAGGGGATAGGCTCAAAGAGTTTTAAATTGTTTTTACTTAACCTGATTGATATTTTCGCGCACAATCAAAGGAGTGAAGCCAAAAACGCCTACGCTCGAGGGGTTTACAGTGATTTCTACTGCTTGCACTTGATCCGCACCCATCACCATCAAACGGGTGACATTCTCGAGGCGGGTTTTGCCGTCGGCAGTGAACAAGGGGTTGTCGATCACCAAATTGTGCGAGTCGCCGTGGATCAGCAAAACGGGTTTTTTGAAGGCGATGGCCCCGTCACGCAAGGCGGCAAGGGTTGCCAAGAATCCCGAGTTGGCGTAAGCATTGGTTTGGGCAAAGTCCATATCGGCTTGGAAAGCAAAAACTACGGCGGGCGCATTGTTTTTGGTCGCCATTTCAAAGCTGCCTTTGATCCAGTCCACATTGGCTTTGTCTCGAGCGAAGTATTCGGCAATCGACTCGAGGTTGCGCTCGAAACCATTGTTGCTACCCACAATGTTCAGCGAGGTGAACACCACGCCATTTTTGACCCAGCGCGAGTTCTCCACCATTTGCTTGTATTCAGACACATCGGCTTGGCGCTCGAGGGTCATTTTCTTTTGGCCCAAGCTCTGGTTATCTTTAAAGTACATGCTGCGAACTTTGGCAAGGCGCTCGAGCGAGTTGTATTTACCTGCTTTTTCGCGGTGGCAATCGGTCCACTCGTTGTCGCCAATTGCGTAGGTTAGGGGTTGCTCAAAGGTATTGAAATAGTCCAAGCTCTTTTGAAAATTGGCATCCGAACACTCGCTCGAGCCACTTTTGGTATCGCCCACAAAGACGGTGAACTTGGGCTTGGCAGCGTTGATGGCAGTGATCAAACGCTCGTAACGGGTGTAGTCGGCGGGCAAGGTGTAGGGCATATCACCAAAAGCCACAAAACGAAAGGGGGTAGTTTGGGCCATACTGACGCTCGAGAGGGAAACAATCGACAGGGCTACAATCCAAGAAGGTTTTTTCATGTGGGCATCATTTCAGTGCGCTGTCAGGTGCTGGTCAGTTTTTAATAATAATTGGAATTATAGCGTCTCAGCCGCCCGAATCCAAGCATTGGGAAAGATTTCCTCGAGCCTTTTTACTGCCGCCGTAGCTTGCACATCACTTTTTGCCAAAGCAAAACAGGTACTCCCCGAACCACTCATCAATGGGCTGTGCAACCCCACCCCCTCGAGGGCTGCCAGAACCTGAATCAATTCAGGAATCCGCTTTAAAACAGCTTTTTGCAATGCATTAAAATAAGGTACAGGTTCACCACGCTCGAGGGCCGTAATAATCCGCTCGAGGGGCAAGGATTTGGTAAAACCCATATCCAAATCAAGCCAGCCATACGCATCTTGGGCGGAAATTTCCAAACCCACATTGACCAAAACCAAATGCACTTTAGGAATGGTAACGGGGCGTAAAACTTCGCCAATTCCCGAAACAAAAGCAGAATTTTGACCCAGAAAAAAAGGCACGTCTGCACCCAAAGTCAGGGCCAGTTTGGGTAAATCTAAAGGTGCAGGATACAACCGCTCGAGGGCCAACAAGGTACTCGCCGCATCACTCGAGCCACCCCCCAAGCCCGAGGCCAAAGGTAGATTTTTGGTCAAGGTGATTTTGGCCCCCCGCTGGACTTTATCCTCGAGTCCACTTTTTTGCTGGGCCGCGTCCAAATAGGCTCTAGCTGCCCGAAATACCAAATTCCTCGAGTCCGTCGGCAAATCCGCCCCAATTACACTCAACTCGAGCGTATCCGCACGCTCCACCTCCACAAAATCCCCCACATTCAAAGTCACAAACAGACTCTCGAGGCTGTGATAACCCTTTTTCGGGCCACGCTCGAGGCGGGCCGTTACCGATAATCCTAAATTCACTTTGGCAGGTGCAAATAAGCGCATGAAAAGATCTTATGCTGAATCCATGATGGACTTGAATATGGACTCAAATATGGATTTAGACGGGGATTTGGAGATTAAACGAGCCAAGCTCGAGGCTAGAAGACAGGCCAAACGGATTCGCAAACAGTTTCAAGCCGACTTTCAAGAAGAACTCCCCCAGCTCGAGGGACAAATTCAAAATCATGTGGCACAGTTTTTGCGCTCGAGGAGTCTCAGAAACATCTTGTCTTATCACGCTTTTGGTTCGGAGATCTCGCTCGAGGGGTTGCCCGAGCTGCTTCCAGAATGCCACTTCTACGCCCCCAAAGCCCATCTCAAACCTCAACCTCACTTAACCATTCATTCTTGGGAAAGTCCCCTCGAGCGTAGCCCTTGGGGAATGCTCGAGCCAAGCGAAGGTTCAGAGGTTCACTCGAGCTCAATTCTGGATGCGGTGCTTTTGCCTGGTTTGGCCTTCGATCATTTTGGTGTTCGGCTGGGTTATGGTGGCGGTTTCTATGACCGCTTTTTACTCGAGCTGAATCCAAAATGCCTCACCATCGGCATTTGTATCTCGAGCCTGTACCTCACAAAGTTACCAAAAGAAGATCACGACCAAAGGGTGCAGTTTGTCATCCACCAACAGGGTATATTCGCTGGTGTACCACCTTAAACAGATCAAAAATTCGCGCCAAACCCAATACGTACAATGACTACGCCAGCAAAAAACACGGTAGCTGGGCAACAAAAAAATAACACTGATCGTCCTAAAAACCATCTGAATAGGTTGTTAGGTCATTGGTTTTTTCTATTATGGAGTGTAATATTTTCTACAACACACCCTAGTGTGCGTGTAACACTTTTGGGGAGGACTCCATGTTGCAAGGAAATTCAATCCATCTCAATATACTGGGACTTTTTAAGTTGCTCGAGAATGCAAGTGGCCTGTTGCAGCTTCAACATGGCAAACATGATGTGATTTTGTTGATTCAATCTGGAGTGATCACAGACATGCGCCTAAACAACAAAATCCTCTCTCGAGATATTGCTATTTCTTTTCTGATCCCTTGGATGACTCGCCCCGAAGTCTATTTTTCTTTTATCGCCTTGCCCCACCATACCGAAGT
This sequence comes from Deinococcales bacterium, assembly GCA_025359705.1. GTDB lineage: Bacteria > Deinococcota > Deinococci > Deinococcales > Deinococcaceae > JACMOA01. The sequence goes on from JANYFS010000368.1 coordinate 4,660, forward strand.
GCGCCGTGGAATCAAACTTTCGGGGGTTCCCCTACTGCTCGAGCTGCTGCGCGATCTCCCAGATGAAGGCATTTTCGAGCGTCTTCCCCTCGAGTCCCCCCCAACACAAATTTCACAGCAAATTGTACAAAGTGATTCCCAAACGGAACGTTGGGTTAGCTAAAACCCAGACCAAACTCAATTTTCAAAGATAAATTTTCAAAGATAAAGTGGCTCGAGCAACACCTCTATCCTATTTTTTGGCTGCTTTTCCTCGAGCAAAGTAAATCACCCTCAGATAAGTAACATGTGTAACTTACACATATCCTTTGTCGTACACTAAAGGTATGGAATCGCTCGAGTGTGGTAACTGGCGTGGTCATTGGCGTGGTGTATAGCTATGGAAACCCTAAAAAATCTTTTGCAGTCGCTCGGTATTGCCGACCCTTTTGGTTTGGGGGCGATCAGTGTCATCATTACCTTTGCGGTGGCTTGGTTGTTTACCCAAAGGTTTATCCCAAGGGTGCGCGAATTTGCCATCAAAGTAGGCTGGGCCGATATGCCCAACGAACGCCGCCTCAACAAAGCCCCGCTGCCCAACGCAGGCGGTTTAGCCATCTTTGCGGGGTTCATCTGCGCGGTAGTGGTGGCTTGGGCCTTGCGCCCGATTGTGATCGAGGGGGTGCAGATCCAAGTTTTAGCCATTTTGTTAGGCGCTTCGCTGATGGTACTGACCGGTTTCATCGACGATCAATTTGGGCTATCTCCACTCTTTCGGGTGATTGTACAAACCATCTCTGCGGCTCTACTGATGGTCAATGGCCTTTATATTGACCTGACCCATATTGGATTTTTGAACGGGATTTCGTCGCAAATTCTGCATCCACTGGGCTATTTTATCACCTGGTTGTGGATTGTGGGCATTACCAATGCTTTTAATTTGCTGGACGGGGTAGACGGAGTAGTGGGCGGTTTGGGTTTTGTCTCGAGCATGGTGATGCTGGCGGTAGCCGCCCAATTTGCGGACCGTGCGGCTGCTGTAATTTTATTGGCAGGTTTGGCGGGCGCGGCGCTGGGGTTTTTACGTTATAACTTCAACCCGAGCCGCATCATCATGGGCGATGCTGGAGCTTATCTGTTTGGCTACACTTTGGCAGCAGTATCGCTCTTGGGAACCCTAAAATCCAGCGCGGGTTATTCTCTGATTGTTCCGTTGTTTATTTTAGGTTTGCCCATTTTGGATACTACTCAGGTTGTGATTGGACGCTTGAGCCGAGGGGTTAGCCCCACCACCCCCGATAAAACCCATATCCATCACCGTCTATATGCACGGTTTGGCTCACGCTGGGCTTCGGTAGGCGTTTGGGCAATCATGTTGATCCTCAATGTGTTTGGAATGTGGGCGCAAGGCATTTCCCCCAAGGTGATCCTTGCCATCAGCCTGGCCATCTCGAGCTTTCTAGCTTGGGTAGTTTTTCGCCGCGTTCGAGCGCTGGCAATAGAAGCCAAAATCCCAACTACCGAAACCCCTTAGACAATCGGTACCAAAGTGGTAGCAAAATCCATATCTTCAAAAACTCGAGCTAGAGCAGCGCCCAGAGAAGGATTATCCCTAACTTGGCGCTGTTTTGCTGCCATGTCGTTACTCAACAAGATGAGCAGGCAAATGAGCGAATCAATGAGAATTTAGACAGTCTTAACTAATGCACTTTTGCAGCTTTTTTTCTTAATAAAATCTTTATCTTTTTGTTAGATCGCATCAGAAATGTGAGGTTTTTTAACGTCCCGCTCGAGTCTATAAGGTTCATAACCTTTTCATTTTTGGTTAAAATCGCATCTTTTTTAATCCAAGTTCAATCCCTGCTATCCTCCGTATCCGTCGAACTCGAGGGGCTAACTTTTGGGGAACCAAAACAGACACAAACCTCAAAAATGAGAACCCCAACCCCAAATAAATTGTGTGCAAAGTATTAAAAATCAGTGATAGCTAAGCTGGGGAAAAAATTGTCACTCGAGCCTTGATTGCGCTCTCGAGCGTATTGACATGCCCTCATGCACTTATTATACTTCCTCTTAGGCTTCACATCTGTGTCATCATCGGAGCCAAGGCTTAAAGAGCTGTAACCTGAGAGGAAGTAGTTTGCCGAACAATACGGACCTCGAGAATCCCTTGTTTGTGTCGCCCTCCCAGAAGTTACCCCCCACATTCCAAGGAGGAATGGATGAAAAATCTTAAGTTTATCGCGCTCAGCATTACCGGCGCACTTGCATTGGCTTCTTGCCAACAACCCGTTACCCCTGTTACCCCCGTTGTTGTAAACAAAGCACCTATAGCTGCTTTTAGTGCTAGCACCAATAAATTGGTTACTTCTGTTTCGGATGCTTCCACCGATCCTGATGGAATTGCCGATATTGCTTCCTATTCTTGGAACTGGGGGGATAACAGTGCTGCAAGCACCGGTAAAACTCCTAGTACCCACGCCTATACCGCCGCAGGCAGCTACACCGTCACCTTGACCGTAACCGACAAAGGTGGCTTGACCAACTCAGCCTCACAAACCGTAGTTGCTTCCGCAACAGATGTGATTGTGCCCCCCGTTGGCGCTGATTTGCGTCCTACCGTTACCGTGGGTACTGTTGGAAAAACCCAAACCACTGCCTCAGTAGACTTTAGTGCAATTGCCTTGCCAGGAACTTCTTTGGTAAGCTGCAAACTCGATGGTAACGGCACAAGCGCACCTGTCACCATTGGTGCAAGCAACTACGCAGGAACCTTAACCCTCAGCGGTTTGACTCCAGCAACTTCCTATATTTTGATCTTGACCTGTACCTCTAAAGACAGCGCGGGCAAAACCTACGACACCACCACGGTTCGTAGTGTCACCACCGATGCTGTACCTGTAGTAGTTGTACCTAATCCTAACGGTGGCGGTAATAACGGTGTTGGCAACGGCGCATTTGATATTTCTAGTGCTGCTCAAATCATCAAAACTGCCAACATTAATGTTGACAACCAGTTCCGCTTTGCAGTAATCGACCAAAAAGTCACCGTTGCAGGCGTAAATACTTCGATCAAGTTGTTGTATGTTCGTGGTACCTTCGACTTGAGCAAAGATATGACCACCCTTAGTGGTGTTACAGGTCAAACTGCTCTGCCCAACGAAACCGTTGCAGGAGTCGAATACTACCTCAGCAATACCGTCACCAACGCTACCAACAAAATCAGTGGCAAAGTCAACACCAACGGTTTGGCTCAAGGTCAACAGTATTTGTTGGCTGCACGCCGCCGCAACGCCGACGGTTCTTTGACCTTCTTGGCAGACTTGGCCTTCGTTCCTGATAACAAAGGCCCCGAAGTTCCCAAAATCGTTCCTGTCAGCAAGTTGCAATCCGCAACCTTGACCTCGGCCTACGGTAACTGGGTCAACGGTAAGTTCACTCAGCAATTGATCAATGGTCGCACCCTCGAGGATCAGCCCCAGCCTACCGGCAACGGCGTAAGCAACCCCCAGAACAACATCGAGCGTCCTGCTTCGGGCTTTGCCAGCTTGCTCTACTTGGCCTACCCCGTAAGTGGTGCCTTGGGCGGCGACCCCGGTCAATACTTACCCCTCGATGCTAGTGGTAACTATGACCTTTCCAAAGCAATCGTTTTGGGTTCGGTATTGACCAACGGCGATAGCATCAACAACTTTAGCCAAGATATCTTTACTGCTAAGAAAGCAACTGCTACTGCTGTTTTAGGCGACGGTGACTATGTAATCTTTGCTGTAGCCTTCGATAACTTGGGTAACTACAACAAAATCGATTTCCAAGATAGCTATATCTTGGGTGTAGATAATACACCTCCTGTCGGTAACATTCGTGCTGTTGACCGTGGTCCCTTGGATGTGAATGCTACAGGTATAAATTGTGACCGTGTAAACACTAATCTTACCCCCAACAAAGCTCCAAGTGATGTTATGGTTGCTTTGCCTGGCTATATCTCGGGTTGTGGACTGGTTAGCGCTGCTGTTTCTGATATAGGCGTTGGCTTCGACTATAACGGTATCTTGGGCTTCCCACCCGTTGGTTCGATTGCTTCACCTGTCGGTGGTATTGGCTTCCAAATCGGAG
>JANYFS010000375.1 GCA_025359705.1 Deinococcales bacterium
GTGTGGGCTAGAATGTACTCGAGAATGCACTCGAGGGATTCAGTTGGCAGGTTTGGTGAACTGAACCCCGCCTTGCTCGGCGGTTGGGGTGGGGGTTTGGGCAGTACCTGCCACGCTCGAGGTCACACCTTCGGTAGGTACCGCATCTACAGTATGGGCATCTACAGTATGGGCATTTGCAGCAATGGCTTCTTTTTTCTTGCGCTCTACTGCGGCCCTTGCCACTTTTGCCAAAAGAAAGCACACTCCAACCACCACCAAGGCAACCAGAGCAAACTTCAGCACCATCACCACCAAAGCCACCAAAGCCAGTGCCGCCATCCCCAGCACCTTAAACGCGATTCCCAGCAGCCACAAAGCCACAAAAACCGCCACCACAATGCCAACCCATTTGCCGATCTTCAACGCCGTCTCGAGCGAGATATTTTTCATGTCATGCACCTCTGTTTTTGTTTACGGGGTGGGGTTTAAAAAGGTTCCCTCGAGCCTACTCGAGCGCCTCAATCGTTCAGCTTCCAGCAAAAACGTAAAACCCAAAACCCAAAAGGCGAAACATTCGTTATAGACATGAATTCAGAAAAACTGCAAAATAAAGAGATCGTGAATTCCTCTGTTTCTGCCTTATTGCCAAATCCAGCGCTCGAGCGGATTATTGTGTTGGCACAGCGCAGTTTGGGTGTTTTGCTTTGTTTGACGGATTTCACGGGCCAATATTTGGCAGGTGAGCGCGAACTTGCCTCGAGCGGTGGGCGGCATTTTCCCCTCGAGCATCCCGAATGGGCCACTTTGGGTTTTTTATATCTTGGAGATTCTTCTGGAGATTCTTCTGGAGATGGGCTTAGAGAGGGGCAAGATGACTTGGCCCCTGGGACGGAAACCCTTGCGGAAATCCAGCGCTGGACAGCTTTGTTGAGCGATGTTTTGGCATTGCAGCAAGATAACCTGTGGTCTGATGCCGCTTTTGTGGACGCGGCGCAACCGATGTTTGCCACCGATCTCGAGGGGAAAGTGCGGCGGTTGAATGTTGCCGCCGAACAGTTGTTCAGAAGCACTCGGCTCGAGGTAATCGGGCGCAGTTTTCAGCAGTTTCCAGCCCTGAGCAACCCACTCTTGGATGTGGCCTTCGAGGAGGTAGCAGCGGGAAGGGAAGCCCGCCCGCTCGAGTTGCCCTGTTTTCGCTCGGATGGTACGGTGGCACTGCTGCGCTTTTCTTTAACCCCGATGTATCAAAATCCAATATATAAAACCCCAGTGTATGAAACCCCAATACACCATGAAACCCCAATACACCATGATCTGGGAAAACAGTTCGGGGTAGTTTTTTGTGCCGATGATTTACTGGTTTCGTTGGGAGATTCTGCCGAACGGGAAGTGCTGCGCCGCCTGTATGCAGGGATTTTGGATCACTTGCCCCTCGAGCTGAACTTGCTGGATGCCGATGAACGCTACTTATACCTCAGCCCTGCTTTGGGCTTGGATGAACGGCTCAGACGCAGTGTATATGGTCTGACCGTCGAAGAAGCAGGCCATAAACTGCACCGCTCCCCCGAGGAGGTGCAGAAGTGGAAGACTCTGCTCGAGCGGCTCCGCTTTGACCCTACCCGTGTGCAATGGGAAGATGTGGTTCCTAGTTTTGATGGCACATCTCAACATTATATTTTGCGTTCGATGCAGGCCGTGCTTTCGCCCAACGGTAAAGTGGAGATGTTTGTGAGCTACACGCTCGACATCACCGAGCGCCGCAAAGCCGAACTCGAGCGGCAAGAGGCCGATGTGATTTATAAACAACTTTTTGAAAACATCCCTTTTCCAATCTACCGCAGCACCCTTGATGGTCGAATGTTGCGGGCGAATCCTGCGCTGATGGAATTTAATGGTTATAGCAGCGAGGCGGAAATGATTGCTGCTGTAGGTGTAGGCATGGGCAGTTGGTATGTGGATCAAGATCACAGCAAGGTTTTTCGGGTGCTGAATGCAGGTGGGCAAGTTCTAGCCCTCGAGTCGGAGGTATACCGTTTTCATACGCAAGAACGGGTATGGATTTCGGAGAGTGCTTGGGCGGTGCGTGATGAAGCAGGTGAGATTCTGTATTTTGAAGGGGTGGTGCAAGACATTACCGCTCGCAAACGTGCCGAACAAGAGCGTGAAGTAGCCTTGTTGCTCTTTCAAGATCTATTCGAGAATGCCACCGAAGGTATTTACCGAGTGAGTCCATCAGGCAATTTGTTGTGGGCCAACCCTGCGCTGCTGCGCTTGACTAAAGTTCAAATTCTCGCTGGTCCACCCGGGGTATGTTATCTGGAAGCATTTT
>JANYFS010000414.1 GCA_025359705.1 Deinococcales bacterium
CTCCAAGATTTCGCACCCGTCACCATCAAAATGGCTCGAGACCAACAGTTACCACTCAACCCCGACAAACTTTCGGGGCCATGTGGTCGCCTGCTGTGCTGCCTGCAATACGAACACGGCATGTACCAAGAATTGCTCCGCGATTTCCCCCGCAGAGGCAGCAAAGCCTGCCAGATTTCTACGGGGGTGGTGGGCAAGGTGGGCAAAATCAATCCGCTCAAAGGAACCCTCGAGCTATACACCGAAAACGGAATGCTCGAGCTGAAAAATGAAGAAGTGGAACGCATGGGTGATGGGGGCAGCGCAAGGGAAGATTAAAATCGAGACACCCCTCGAGCGCCGTGTTTTGCATTACTCGAGGGAAGTTTATTTCTAGTTTTTTCGTACTGGACGGGTTTGAAACCTTCCCTACTCGATTTATTTTGCTGTTTATTTTGCTATAGCCTCGAGAAAAATACGGTCATTCGTAGCCCTTGCACCGTTTGGAAGTCCTCAAACGGTGTAGTTTGTTAGGACTTTGGACTCCTCTTTAGCTTGGATCTTTGCGGTTTTGCTGTTTTTCGTGGGGATGTCCCAAAATGATCTCGAGCCGCGTTTGCGCTATTGGCTGGCAGCGGGGGCGGCAGGGCTATATGGAGTTCATTCCGAACTGTGGCCTGTGGCGGTTTTGGGATTTCTGCAATTGCTCCCTGTGCTGTTCGTGCCGTGGCGCTTGAATGTGGCCCACCCGCATTTGCCCACCTGGATACGCTACGGCTTCGTTAGCCCGTCTTACCGCGCCTTGCTGCGTCTGGCCTACCTCGAGCGCTACCTGATCAAGCACGGCAAAGCCCCCACCCTCGAGCTAAGTCCTTTCCAGCCTTTGGTCACGGCCTTGGTGTTGCAACAGCCTTGGGAAGATACATTGCCCACCGTTCCCCCAGAGGAAAAAAAGTGGGCCGCAGGCTACCAAATGTGGCTCGAGTGCAAAAACAGCAGCGATACCCCGCTCGAGGCCAGTTTATTTAGCCAAAACCCAGCAGAAATCCAAAGCACTGCCAAAACCCTGCACACCCCCGAACGTTTTTGGATCGCTCGAGCCTGGTTTGTGCAAGGTCAGCATAACCGTGACCCCAAATTGATGGAGATGGGCGCACAAACCATGAACTCGAGCCTCGAGTTAGGGTTGCTTTTTTACGCTTGGCGTAGACAAGAATGGAATACCTTGATGGCCCCTTTTGGTCACACCCTCGAGGCTCCAGGAACCCCTGTTGCCAGCGAAAACGTAGGAATCCCTTGGATCACAATCACTTTGCTGCTCAGCATGATTGCCATGCTCGGTTGGGAATACCAAGCGGGCGGCATGACCGATAGCGAAACCCTGATTCGTTTGGGGGCAAACGTCACCGAGCTAACCCTAAACGGTGAACCTTGGCGAGTGCTAACCTCGGCCTTTTTGCACGGCGGCTTGCTGCACATCGGCTTCAACGGCTTTTATCTATTCCAATTTGGTACCATCCTCGAGCGCAGAATTGGAGGCGGCGGATTGCTGCTGACCTTTGTTTTGGCAGCCGTGGTGGGCAGCCTGTTCAGCATCTACTTTGGCGGCCCCTCGAGGCTATCGGTGGGCGCATCTGGGGCTATTTTTGGCATGGTGGCGTTGCAATATGTGATGGGCGAAGGAACCCTCGAGCAGCGTTTGAACCGTTTGGTTCGCGCCGCACCCAACTTGGGTTTGATGCTGGCCTTCGGTTTTTTATTGCCCAATGTGGATGTCTGGGCGCATTTTGGCGGCCTGCTCACAGGGGTGGTTTTGGGCCTAGCCTACCAGCGCCCTCGAGCCAGCGACCAATGGATTTTTGGTGGGGTGGCACTGGCTGCTTTGGCTTGGGCCTTTTGGAACTTGCTCAAATCCTTAAGTTTATTTTAAACACTTGCACCCCGCCTCGAGCTATGCTAAAATCTCTTGCGCCCAAAGTAACACTGGTGGAAACACTCGAGCGCAAAAGTTTATGGGTGCTTGGCTCAGTTGGTAGAGCGGCGGTCTCCAAAACCGTAGGTCGTAGGTTCGAGTCCTACAGCGCCCGCCAAAAAAAAAGTAGTACCACAGAAAGAAAACCCTCTCTTGCATTTTCGCTCGAGGGGGTTCCTTTTGGTCTTGTGCGTCATAGCGTGCGTCATAGTTCGAGAAAAAGGGGGAAGATGAAATGTTCCAAGCTAAGATTGTTAGTTCAACTACGTACCTTATGAAATTATGGTAGGATATGGACATGGATAAGACCACACCAACAACCGAAGCACGGGAGCAGCTAAAAGCTGCGCTCGAGGCTGCGGTAACGGTGACTACAGCCGAAGTGAGTTCTACTCTCGAGCGAATGCTGGCAGTCAAGGCGCTGAACCCAGAACCCAGTGAACTCGAGCCTACTCAAAGCAAGATGCCCGTCCCCATCTTTGACTTCAACTTTCCTGAACTTACTGCGGTTCATCAGCAAATAGGAGAAATGGTTAAAGATGTAATCAAGCCTATTGGAATGTTTGAGGGGCTTTCCACATTAATCAAATCAACTGTAGAAAAGGCCAAAGATATTGCCAGTGGGCAACTTACGGAAACATTCGAGCGTTTTACTTCGATGGCGCAAAATATCCGCATTGACGCGGGTAAGCGCTTTGAAATACTTAATGACTCATTAAACAAGGCAAAAGCTCGAGCTATTCGGCTCGAGCAAACCTATGGCAAAGCCTTCCAAGCAGCATCATCTCGCAAAGAAGAAATACCCGCATTAGAAGAACGATTACTTGCAGGTGTCCCCCTGCAAAGCCTTACTCTTGAAGATCTTTACCTTGCCTCCTACATTGGTCTTAATGGGGGGATACCCCACTTAAGGCAAAATGTAGCCCGCGAGATAGCAAGGCGGAAAATTAAAGATCGATGCCAACTTTTGATAGAGATGTTTGGGTTGTTCTTTGCCTTAACCATTCAGGAACATACAAGAGCATGGGCTAAAAAACAATCTACTCGAGCGCCCCCTAACCCATTTACTAAATTTCAGCCCAACGCACAACCTAACGCGCCAAACCTCACCACTGCTTCTTAAGGCCATTGTCTTTAAGCAATCAGTGTGAGAGCGCATTTATTTGCTGCTCCCACTTGTAAAACAAGGGAGCATTTTTCATGTCTCAAAATACCCGTCACAGCAATGTGATTCCAAACGTTGTACCCTCACCCTTCCAACAAAAACTAGCTACATCTGCAAAAGCTGCACCCGTCATGGTGGTGGCTGACGTGGTTCCTACCACCCCCCAGCCACGGCCCGAATACCTCACGCTCGAGGAAGCGGCAGCCCTGCTGCGGGTGCATCACAACAGTGTGCGGAACGCCATCAAATACAACGGGCTACCCGCCTTCCGTGTGGGTGGTGGCAAGAATGGCGCGTACCGCATCCAAAGAACAGCCCTCGAGCAGTGGCAAGCCCAGCAAGCAGCACAGGCGCAAAAATGAAACCCCTCGAGCAAGAGGGGGCAGCATCTA
>JANYFS010000444.1 GCA_025359705.1 Deinococcales bacterium
TTCCGAGGGTTTTTCTAAAGGTTTTTCTTCGGTCAGGCCACCCAGCAATGGGAATTCGGCTTGAACCCGCACTCCGCCCCGTATTCCATTATGTAAATGGCTCTCAATCTGACAGCTTCCACCCAATTCGCTGGCCCGTTCTTTCATGCTAGAAAACCCCACTCCAGCCCGCGTGCTGCTGGAAAACCCTTGCCCGTCATCGCTGACCTCGAGGCGTAGGGTGTGGCCTTGCATATTTTCCAGCAGCACAAAACGCACCAAGCAATGATTGGCCCCCGCATGTTTGGCAATATTGGAAACTGCTTCAGCGGCAATGCGGTAGGCCGCGACTTCCACCGCCGCTGGCAGTGCGGGCAAGGGAATATTGGAGCTGACCCGAAGTTCGACCTTGCTACTGAGCAAATTCAGGGCAAATTCTTCGACTGCAAAAACCAAACCAAATTCGTCTAGCACGGGTGGGCGCAAGGTGTAGGCCAATTGCCGCACCATTGCCACGGTTTCGCGCATTTGGCGGCGCACTTCTTCGATGGCGGCGTGAGCGGCCTCGGGCTGGCTCGAGACCAAGCGCCCTGCCGCATCTAGGCGCTGAGACAGGCTCGAGAGAATTGGCCCCAAAGAATCGTGCAGTTCCCTTCGCAAGCGTCTGCGCTCTTCTTCACGGCTTTGTACTACCTTCTCCCGTGCGCTGTGAAGTTGGCTGTTCAGTTGCAAACCTTGCACCGTGGCTGCCAGTTGGCGGGTGACAATCAGAATCATATTGCGTTCGGAGCTGCGAATTGGGCGGTACGCAGGGTATTCGAGTTGTAAAATCCCCAAAACTTTATGGCCCGAAATCGTGCCTGAAATATCACCCGCAACAATGCTAAATTCCACCACCCTCGAGTTTTGGTTTTTGTTACGCTGGGCCACGACGTGATAATCTTCCCCCAAACGCAAGTTTACCCGTTGCAAACGCAGGGCATCCAGTAAAGTTTGGCAGACCTGTTGTAAAAAGCGCTTGAGGGAATGGTGTTGCTCGAGTTGCATACTGAATTGATATAGCGCCGCAAGCAGCCGTTTCTGACCTCGAGAATGCCAATACCAGCCATATGAAATTAAAATGAGGATCATGATTAAAGCATAGAGCAAAGTGTCCCACATCTTACGGGATTATAACACACCATCACAACAGGACGGCATTTTTACATTCTTTACATTATTAGCGTTCTCTAAAAATAATAAAGCACTCGAGGCAAGAAAATGCTCTAAAATCTAGCATTTTTACCTCGAGTTTAAAGTATTCAATTTAATTTATCCGAATCAAGCTGATTCGAGCTGATTCGAGCTGATCTTACTTAACTTTTTTGCCCGTAGCCATTTCCCAAATGCTGTAATCCACTGCGCCGCTCGAGGGATCTGCTTTCAAAATGCCCAAACCGCGCAGCAACTTCACCGATTCGCTGTAGGCTTTGGGGTCAAGCAAACCCGCCTTGCCTTTCATGGTGGAACCCGCATTGTATAGCTTGGCAACTTCGGTCATTTGCCAGGTTTGGTGTCCTGTGGCATCCGAGCGGCTGCCCGAACCCTTGCAGGTATTTCCGCACACGGGCAACACGATTTTAACTGCTTCGGCTTGATTCTTAACTGCGTAGTCCCAGCCTTTAATCGAGGCCCGTACCAATTTGGCAGCTACTTCTTTACCACTCATTCCCGAACCTGCAAAGTTTTTATCGGCAAGCACTTTTTCGGAGGTAAACATTAAATCCTCGAGCAAGTTGATGCCGCTGTCGGACAACTTAAAGATTTTGAGTTTAGATTGAGGAAAGCCCAAACCAATAATTTGGTCCACTTCGTTGTAGGTCATGGCGCTGACCAAATCCACTTTATCGGGGAAGACGATGCTGGGATCGAAGGGATAGGTCACAGCCTGGACATCGGGGTTGGCAACACTGGCCTCGAGCGAGCTGGTATAGCCGAACTTTTTCAGCAAAGCCACCGCTGGATATTCGTTGCCCGAGGGCCAGACCCCAATTTTCTTGCCTTTAAAATCTTTGGGGCTGTTCAGGTTGCTGCTTTTGAGGCTGACCAAAGTGTAACCACTTTTTTGGAAAATCTGAGCGATATGTACCATCGGCAAACCCTGCTGGCGGGCCACCAACAGGTCGGTGATCCAGGTGGTTCCAAAGTCGGCTGCGCCTGCCTGCACGGTACTGATCGGGCTTTGATCGCCGATGGGCAGTAGGGTGACATCGAGGCCCTCATCCTTAAAAAATCCTTTTTCTTTGGCAACAAAAAAGCCCGCAAATTGTGCCTGCGGAAACCACTTGAGCTGGAGCTTGACGGGGATCAGCTTTTGGGCCGATGCGCTCGAGCCAATCGAGCCAAGAAGCAGTGCAAAGGTGGACAAAACCAATACGGGTGCGGCTTTCTTCATGGGAACTCCTTTTGAAAAAGGCAATGCAGAATGCGCCGAGGTTTCGGCACGTTTGGGCAGGGTTTCGGCGGATTTTTGCTCGAGGGGTCAAGGGGTGACGATCCGAAAAAAGCTACCATTTTGCACGTTTCTTTTACACTGTGCTTGGGAAAAAGTGGCTCGAGCAAGTGCTTTTGCTGCTTTGTTCTTGGGAAACTATTGTAGCTGTATTGTGGTGCAAATACCAGTCTCGAGGGTTAAATCTCGAGGGGAAATTGGCTTAAGTTTTCTGGCTCGAGCGCAATACCTGCGATAAAGCGAACACCAGCAAGCCCATCAAAGCCACCCAACCCAGAGCCACACGTAGGCCAACTGCCTGAGCCAATAGACCAATGATGGGTGGGCCAGCCAAAAAGCCCGTGTAACCCAAAGAGGAGACCCAAGCAATCCCCGAAGCAGCGGGCAGGCCCGGGATTTTACCCGCAAAACTTAGGGCCAAGGGAAACAGGGTAGCTAGGCCAAAACCCACCACTACCAAGCCGCTCAAAGCCCACACGGGTTGCTCGAGCAATAGGGTGAGGGCCATGCCCCCCGTAAGCAAAAGCCCGCTGACCCCAATCAGTCTCGAGGCTCCCCAACGTTCGCTGAGGTGGTCGCCCGCCAAACGCATGGCAAACATGCTGAGCTGCACCGCGCCAAAACCCAGTGCGGCGATGCCCGCGTCCGCTTTTAGGTTTTCTTTGAGATAAATCGCGCTCCAGTCTGCCATTGCCCCTTCGCTCAGCAAACCTGCCACCGCAATAATCCCAATCACCCACAGCAAGGCGGGAACCTTGAACTTTGCTTTGGGTTCGCTCGAGATGGGTTCGCTCGAGATGGGTTTGGGATCGCTGCCCAGCAGTCCAAAAAAACTGAGGCCCATACCCAACAAGGCAACCAAAGCCACACTTCCCCAGTGGGTCAGCAAAGGGATTTCCGCTCGAGCGAACAGGCTTCCCACGCCAATTCCCAGCAAACTACCCAAACTCCACATCGCATGAAAACTGCTCATGATCGGCTTGCCATAACGCCCCTCGAGGCTGCTGGCTTGGGCGTTCATGGTCACATCTAGGCTGCCATTGGACGCGCCCAGCACCACCAAAACCAGAAAAAGCCCCAGCGCACTATGAACAAACGCGGGCAAGAGAATGGCAAAGCAAAAGCACACTGCCGAAATTTGTACCAATACCCTCGAGCCAAATTTGGCAATCAAGATTCCCATCATTGGCATAAATAGCAGT
>JANYFS010000455.1 GCA_025359705.1 Deinococcales bacterium
TCCCACATGTCCGACTACATGACCATTCGCGTGACCATGTGCATGTCCAGCAGATGCATGACCATTCGCGTGTCCAGCCTGACCTGCATGGCTGTGCGAACCTCCGTGTGATCCCCTCGAGGTGTGATGTCCACCCAACGACCCCAGCAGGGCCATGCTGCCAAATCCAACGATGCCAAGTAAGGTACTCAGCGAGTAAATGTCCACTTTTGTGAACCCCCTCGAGCCGTATTGTACTCCTGTCTAGACAGAAAGTATTTGATTTTGCGCTCGAGTTTACATTTCGTTTTGTTACTTCTCGAGGGACGGATTGTAAAGAATTCGCAAGCATTCGTAAAAATAAATCAGAACTATAATAACTGAAAAAACGCTCGATGGCATGGGTTGGAAGGGGTTTCTGACCCAATCTAAGCGAGGGATTAAGAAAGAAACTCAAAACCCCTCATGCGGTGGGCCTCGAGCATGGGTTATTCTTTTCTCATGAATCTGACTCAATTCCTACCCACTCGAGTTTTATTGGCGACTAGCATTTCCATTGCACTGTTTTCGGCTTGCTCACCTATTGCACTGCCCACCTTGGACATCAGCCCAGCAGGGCCGCTTAGCCTCGAGACGGGCGGGCCAGCGGTGGATTTGACCGCCACTGTCACCAATAGCACCGCCGATGTAAAATGGGAATTGACCGGCCCAGGTAAACTCTCGCTCGAGAAGGGCTTGAAAGTCTCCTATACCCCACCCCTCAATAGTGGGATCAACCCTGGAACGGCGGTTTTCATCAAGGCCACGCTTGCAGATACCACTGTGAGCAAAACCCTCCAGATTGCTTTGAAATCTCCCATCGTTCCCGCAACCTTGAATATCATTGCACCCAGCCAATCCATCGTGTTCAATACCGAAAAAGTGGCCTTTAACGCCCAAATTACGGGTAGCACCGATACGGTGGAATGGTCTTTGGCAGGTACGGGAGATATTGGCTCGATTGATCCTGTCAAGGGTATGACCACCTTGTATACCCCGCCTTTGTCGGGAACGGCGAACAAAAGTGTGACCCTCAAGGCCAAATTGGGTACGCTCGAGAAGACCCTCACCTTCAATGTGCTGCTCCCTAGCCTAGTCCTGACTCCCGATATTACCACTTTGGACGCGGGACTCGAGCAGATTTTTGCAGTTGGAATCAACAACCGCGATGCGGTAGCAGGAACGGTTTGGAACCTCGAGGGAGCGGGTACTTTGGACAAAACCGCAGGCTCGAGCGTCAAATACACCGCCCCAAATCCCACCACGGTTTTGGCGGATCAAGCGGTAAAACTGACCGCTACCCTCAGTGGTAGCAGCAAAGTTATGACCTTTAATGTCAAACCCACTCTCAAAATCCTGACCCTCACTGCCGATAAAACCACCCTGATTGCGGGGCAAACAGGCATCAAAATCAAGTTGCAACGCACCCTGATTGCCGATAGTTCGGCGGTTTCTTTTTCGGTAGATCCCGCCCTAAAAGGTGGAAATGTGAGTGTGATTGATGCCAACACCTACCTCTACGCCCCGCCTGTGGGGGCAGATGTGCCAACAGGAACCAGCAGCACGGTCACGGTCAACTTTATGGTGGATGGAATTAGCAAATCGGTCATTCTAACCATCAAACCCTTGCCCAGACTCTTTTTATCGGCATCAAACTCTTCGGTGAATGCGGGAACTGCCACCCCCATCCTGCTCACTGCCACTCGAGTGGATTTGGACGGCACCAAGCCGATTACCTACAGCATCACTTCGGTGACACCTGCGCTTCCTGCGGCTGCAACGGGCAACACCCTGACCCCCGCCGCTTCACCCAGCAACACTGCCAGCTACGCTATTCCCTCGAGCGTAACCGCAGATACTAAAGTGGTGATCACTGCCAGCACGGGAACCGCTCCAGAAGATGCCAGCACCACCCTCGAGCTGACCATCAAGAAACCCTAAAATCTGAGTAAGAGAACCTGCTTTACTCGAGTGGAAGGTTTGGTTTAACCTTCCACTTTTTTTGTAGCGTGAAACGCAAGTGCCTGAGTTTTAATCCCCTCGAGCCTTCACCTCCCCTTGCTTGGTATACTTGGCTGGATCACATGCTCGAGACCGAAACCCGTTGTTCCCACCCCAACCAGGAGACCCTATCCATGCCAAAGGCGATTCGCAGTCTGCTCAGTAGTCAGGCCGAAGATTACCTCAAGGCCATCTATCAGCTCAATCACAAGGGAAAGGCCACCACCCAGGCACTGGCAACCTTGCTCGAGATTACCCCCGCTTCGGTTTCGGGAATGTTGAAAAAACTCTCCGAATTGCATTTGATCGAACACCGCCCCTATTACGGCGCAATCTTGACCCCCACAGGCGAACAAATTGCCCTCGAGATTTTGCGGCATCACCGTTTGCTCGAGCTGTACCTAACCCATAGCCTTGGTTTTTCCTGGGACGCAGTTCACGCCGAAGCAGACCGCCTCGAGCATGTGATTTCCGAAGAGTTCGAGGCCCGTATTGCCGCGCTGCTCGGCGATCCCCACTACGATCCACATGGGCATCCCATCCCCCGTTTGGATGGCACCTTGCCCGATGTAGCGGGTCAGGCGTTGCCCAATTTTGTGGATGGTTTGAAACTCCAGCTCACTCGAGTTCCCGACGAAGACCCCGCTTTTTTGCGCTATTTAGCAGAAGTTGGCTTGATCCCAGGAACCCTGCTGCACATCTGCCAGCGCGACCTTTTGGGCGGTACGCTCGAGGTGCAAGTTGGCGACCATCGCCATACCCTTAGCCTTGCGGCGGCGGCACGGTTGTGGGCGGTTCCTTTGGTGGCGGTAACTTTAGCCGAAACATCTGAGATAATAGAAATATGAATAACAACATCAATCGAAACAGGGATGCAAATGTGCATAGAAACGTGAATGGGAACGTGAATCGGCATGACCACGTACAGAACACTGTGAATCCAAACCGCACTGTTTGTCCGAACCTCAAGCGAACCTTTACCTTCAAGCGGATCAAGGCTTTTATCTTGAGTGCAGGACTGTGCCTCAGCTCGAGCGGAGTGATTTTTTTACCCACTGCTCAGGCTCAAGAGCGCCAGTTGCTTGGGATTTCTGCACCCCCCAGCCACACCCTACAGGTTTCACAAAATCAAGACCTACACCTCGAGTGGGCCAAACGTTCGGGCGGAAGTTTTGGGGGAACAAGCCGCTCCTCGAGCGGGAATAGCTCTGCCGATTCGAGCTATTCTTCAAATAATTCTTCAAATAATTCACCCAGCTACACCAACAATAGCTCGAGCCGTACCTACTCCAGTAGAAGTAATTCTGGTAATAACTCGAGCAATGGATACAGTCGCAGCAATAATAATCAAGATAATTATAATCAAAACAGTTATAATCAAAATAATAATCAAGATAGTTATAATAATAATGGATATAGCGATAACAACACTACCTCGAGCGGTTCAGTGGTTTTGCCTACCCGTAACCCTCGAGTGGTGGTGGTACCTGTTCCCTCGAGTCAAGTTAAACCCACTATTAATCCCACTACAAATCCCAAGCTAATCAAATCTTCTAAAGTTGCTAAACCCAACCCAACCGACTCGAACTATCAGTGGGTTAAGCGTTCGGGCGGGAGTTTTGGTGGCTCGAGCCGTTCTTCGGGAAGCAGTAGCCGTGGGAGTAGCAGTTCTTCATCTTCGGGTTCCTCGAGTTATGGCAGTGGCAGCCGCAGTTACAGCGCACCCCGCTCGAGTGGTGGAACCATCGTCGCCCCAGTGATTATTGGTGGGGGCAATAGTTACGGCGGTGGTTATGGCGGTGGCTATAGCAGCAGTGGTTCGGGAATTGTAGGGCTGATTATTTTTGTGATTATCATTGTGGGATTGTTTTTGCTGGTGGCTTGGATCTGGAAACGCTTTACTGGAGCCATGCGCGGTGGGGCGGCGGGGGGTTCGGGAGGTTCAGGCGCTCGAGTGTTGCGGCTTCAACTGATGCTCTCAGAGGGCGACGGGGTAAAGCGCGACCTTCAGCGCATTTCCGAATCGGGCGATACCGATTCCAACCAAGGTTTAACCCAAATGCTTTCCGAAGCAGTTTTGTCGCTGCTGCGCCATCCTGACCGTTGGTTTTTTGGAGCAGTGGACGAACAAACCGGCAACGAAGCCCAAGTGAGCAGCAATGTCACCCGCTGGGCCACCGAAGCCCGCAGCAAATTTTCCGACGAAACCACCCGCAACCAGCAAGGAAACAGGGGTGGAACTGCCGATAAAGGCGGCTTCGAGAAGGGCGGCTACTATTTGGTAGTCACGTTGATTGCGGCGGTATATGGCCTCGAGTCGGTGACAAAGGGGCAAACTGCCGCCAATACGGTCATGATCCGCGACGCTTTGATGGCCCTTTCGAGCCTGAACCCCGATGCACTAATTTCGCTCGAGGTGGTATGGAGTCCCGACCAAGAGGGCGAATTCTTGGGCCAAGACGAAGCGATTATGAGTTATCCCAAATTGACCAAGTTGTAAGCTAGAGATTGAAGCGGTTTTCATTTTTCCAGTTTTTTGTCTCGAGTAGGGTCACGCGCATTCGGCTTTTGCCTTACATTTGGCGTGCTGGCTGGGTTCTAAACCCACTCCCACCTGGTTTTTGTTATATTTTCGTAACTGCTCAGGTAGGTTATTTGAGCTAAGAATAAAATAAAGTCATTATTGGTCTCAGCCAAGATTCTTAAACAAGCTTCACAAACTCGAGCGGGAAGGCAAAACCGCTCGAGTTTTTTTATTGCATCAGGAGAGAGTGTTGTAGCGGAATATTGGGCTAACCTCGAGCCAACCTAAACAAAAAGATTAAGGTTTTATAAAGACTTTACGCAATGATTCTCTAATTTCTTTCATTTATGCTCGAGGGGTAGGCAAGCCAAACCTATTCTTGCTCGAGCGAAAAAACAGGCACGTTTTGGAGGTAATTATGAGCGAACGGCAATTCATCCGCATTCGTGGCGCACGGGAAAACAACCTCAAAAATATTTCTTTGGATATTCCCAAGCATCAAATTACGGTATTTACGGGGGTTTCGGGTTCGGGTAAATCTTCGCTGGTGTTTGATACCATAGCCGCCGAATCCCAGCGCCAACTGAACGAAACCTTCACCAATTTTGTGCAGGGGTTTTTGCCCAGCTATGGGCAGCCCGATGTGGACAGCATCGAGAACCTGAATGCCCCGATCATCATCAACCAAAAACGGGTGGGCGGCGGCTCGCGCTCGACTATGGGAACCTATACCGATATTGCGGGCTTGCTGCGCCTGCTGTTCTCTCGAGCCTCCAGCCCTTCGGCGGGCGCGGCCTTTGCCTACTCCTTCAATACCCCCCAGGGCATGTGCCTCGAGTGTGAAGGGATTGGCAAAACCGTGCAGCTCAACCTCGAGCAGTTTTTGGACCAGACCAAATCGCTGAATGGCGGGGCGATTCTGCACCCCGATTTTAAGGTGGGTAGCCACTGGACTTGGAAAACCTATGCCGAATCCAAGTTTTTTGACAACGATAAACCGCTCGAGCAATACACCCCCGAAGAGATGAGTATTTTGCTGTATGGCGCGGGCAATCATAAGGTGGCCTTTACCGATTTTAGTTTGAAGTACGAAGGCTTAATCGAGCGTTTTAGCCGCATGTACATCAAAAAAGACGTGACCACCATGACCGCCCGTAACCGCGCCATTTTTGAGCAATATGTGACCCAGCAAATCTGCCCCGTCTGCCACGGGGCCAGGTTGAATGCGACAGCGCTCGAGGGGAAGATTTTGGGCTTGAACATCGCCGAAATGTCCGATCTCGAGGCTACTAAACTGCTCGAGGTGTTGAAAAACTTAACGGACCCTGTGGCCCTGCGGGTTGCCGAAAAACTGACCGAACGGCTCGAGCATCTGGTGCAAATTGGCCTGGGGTATCTCAGTCTCAGCCGCGAAACCGCCACGCTTTCGGGCGGCGAATCGCAGCGGATCAAAATGATTCGGCATTTGGGCAACAGCCTGACCGACATGCTGTACATCCTGGACGAACCCAGTGTGGGGCTGCACGCCCGCGATGTGGCGCGGCTGACGGGTTTGCTGGGCCAGTTGCGCGACAAAGGCAATACGGTTTTGGTGGTGGAACACGATCCCGATGTGATTGCGGTGGCGGATCATATTGTGGATATTGGGCCAAAGGCAGGCGCACACGGTGGCGAAGTGGTTTTTGAGGGCAACTTCAACGAACTCTTAAAAGCAAACACCATGACAGGACAATTCCTAAAGCACAGCCTACCGATCAAGCTCGAGGTGCGGCGGGCCACGGGGTCGCTCGAGGTAAAAAATGCCAATCTGAACAACCTTAAAAATGTTTCGGTATCCATTCCCAAGGGTGTTTTTACGGTGGTGACGGGGGTGGCAGGCAGCGGCAAAAGCACCCTGATCAACGATGTCTTCCTCGAGCAGCACCCTGGGGCGATTGTGATCGACCAGTCTCGAGTGACCAGCTCGGTGCGCTCTGCGCCCGCCACCTACTGCGGCATCATGGACGATATTCGCAACGCCTTTGCCAAACCCAACAAGGTCAGCGCCTCGCTGTTCAGTTTTAACTCGAGCGGAAGTTGCCCTAACTGCAATGGTTTGGGGGTGGTCTATACCGATCTGGCCTTTATGGAAGGCATCACCTCGAGCTGTGAGGTCTGCGAAGGCAAACGCTTTAAACCCGAAGTCCTCGAGTACACCTTGCGGGGTAAAACCATCAGCGATGTTTTGGAAATGACCGTAGAGGACGCACTCGAGTTTTTTACAGAAAAGAAAATTCGGGCCATTGTGCAGGCCATGTTTGATGTGGGCTTGGGATATTTGAAGCTGGGCCAGCCACTCAGCACGGTATCGGGTGGCGAAGGGCAACGGCTAAAACTGGCAACCGAAATTCACAAAGCGGGCAGCATCTATGTGATGGACGAACCCACCACAGGGCTGCATTTGTCGGATATTGGGCGTTTGATGGCGATTATTGACCGCCTGGTGGACGCGGGCAACACCGTGATTTTGATCGAGCATCATTTGGATGTGATTCGGCAAGCCGATTGGATCATCGATATGGGGCCAGAAGGGGGAAATGCAGGCGGTCAGGTGCTATTTGAAGGCACACCCCAAGATTTGTTGAAGGCCGAACATAGCATTACGGGGAAATATTTGCAGTCGCACCTTTGATTTTGTAGGTTGATTTAAATTTGGGCTGCGGAGTCGTCACTCGATTTTGTGTTTAACCCTCGAGCGTGCAACCCTTCCCATTCTTCCCACAAAACCAAACCCCGCTCGAGCTGTGGAGGGTCGGGCAGCATTGCTAAGAACTCGAGGGAATTTCCGTCTGGATCGGTAAAATACACGCTGACGGCTGGCATCCAAGCATGAACGTACAGTGATCCTGAATCGTCGTTCAAAAAGTTGTGCCACGCGATGCCCTGCCACTCGAGGGCCGTACAAACCCCACGCATCTGCTCGAGGGGAAGGGTAAAAGCAAAGTGGGATGTCATAAATTCTGTTTCTGGTACCTGCCACAGCCCCAACATGGCCTGACCGCGTTGTCCAATCCAAAATAAAGCCAACCCTCGAGCGTTGCTGTAAAAACCCAGCTCGAGGCCCAGTACATCGCGGTAAAACGGGATGGCTCGCTCGAGGTTGCGGACTTTGAGATGGGTCTCAAACAAACCCAAGCTGGTTGCTTTGAGAGTGCCTTGGGTGTTCACGATGCCTCCACGGTTGAATTGGAAAATACTGCTGTTGGGCCGTGGGCAACGTCTTGCACCAAATTTTTAATGCGGTTGACCACTTCAGCATTGGGGCGCTTCTTGGCGTTCCAATCTTCCCCTGTCCAGTCTTGCGGGGCAGCGTACACAAAGCGGGGCGCAATCCACACCCGAAAATCCAGCATCAGGCTGTTCATCAGGCCCAAGGCACTCATATAGCTGGATTTTCCCCCCGCTGCACAGATAAACCCCGCTATTGCCCCCTCGAGGTAAGCGCCCCCACACAGCTCGAGCAGGTTCTTGGCGGCGGCGTTGCCAGCGTAGTTATAAATCGGAATGGCGAAAATAAAGCGCTGGTACTGCTGCATTTGGGTTTTAAGGGTTGCCACATTTGGGTCACTCCAAGCGGCAGGGCTGCCCGCCAAAGGTAAGGGAAAGTCGCGCAGATCCAATAGGTCGGCCTCGAGGTGGTGACTTTTGGCCTGCTCCAGTGCCACTCGAGCCAAGGCTTGAGATTTGCTGTTTGGGTCGAGACTGGTGGCGATGATCAGAATTTTGGATGTTTTAGACATGGCAACTTCCTTTGTGGGGCTGGCTCGAGGGGTGCGGCATCACAAAACACCATCACAACACGCAAGATGTGCCGTGGGCAACCTCGAGGGGTGGGGAAATGGGAAAAAAGGGCGGGATAAAAACGGAAAGTCTTGAGCGCTCGAGGGTTCCGCTTAAGTTGCTCCCAGTCTAGCACGGCCTAAATAATTCAGCAAGCATTTACTGTTTTAATTAAATTTTTGTATACTGAACCCATGATCGAGCCGCTTGCCCTGCAAAACCGCCCCGCCACTCAGCGCACATTGCTCAACAGCCTCAAAAAAGCGGGAGCCTTGAGTGTGCAAACCCTTGCTCGAGATGCCAAAATCACCGTGTCGGGCGCACGGCAGCATCTGGCTTTGCTCGAGGGGGACGGCCTAATTTGCCGCACCAGCGAAACGGCAGCGCCCAGCCCCGCTCGAGGTAG
>JANYFS010000511.1 GCA_025359705.1 Deinococcales bacterium
TTTAAAACGGACGATCAATTGTAAATCACGGTAACCTGACTTTTGCGGGAAAAGCAGTCTATCTTTAAAAGATACTACCTCAAAAGATTTGGCTACATTTTCGGCAGCAGTATAAACTTGCTCGAGGTTTGTTGCAATTAAAGTTCCTGCCAATAAATCGGTAGGAATCGAATAGGAAAGACCTTTTTTTAGTAAATCTTTCATTTTTTCAATGCTTCGCCTTGCATCTTTAATCTTTTGCGGTCTTTTCCGTACCTTTAAGCCCTGCGCTTTCCCATGCTGCTGAAGGCTTTTGTAGAACGATTCTTCCAATTCTTCAGCAGCATAGTATGCCTCGATCAAGTCTTTATAAATTTGCTTGGGCGCTTTTTTCTCTGGATATGTACTTTGTAAATCCCAACTTCTTTGTGCATAATCCTCGAGTCCTGCCGCTCGAGCTTTTTCTTGATACTCTTGATTCATTTAGCCTCCAGTTACTTCAGAGTTTTATTATAACATTCTCCAAGGTTCGACCCTCGAGCGGGTTCAGTCTTTTAAAATAATCAATATGATTTATAAATAGTTATTTGAACTAACTCTTTCTCGAGGGAAGTGGAGCGAGATAGCGTTTCAAAATAGGAATCAACGCTTCAGATCCACTCAAACTTAAACTAGTCCATTCGATCACTTTTTTTAGGCTTTCATCAGGCTCATCATTTAAAAGTGCTGATACTGCTCGCCCAGCAGTAAATATCTGGTAGTTTCCATTGCTGGAAATCTCAGAATAAGCCTTGCAGGAAAATTCGGCTAAATCCTTTTGAGCTATTTCCCCATCCGCATAGACTCGAGCGATGCGGATGGCTTCGCGCACCCCAGGGAAGTCGCCTGTTCCAGCCGCTTTAATAAAAGCAAATTCCGCAAAGCCAATGGCGATGAGGCGAAGCAAAAAATCAATATCTTCTTGCAATACCGCTTTCAACGACTGGATTGCCTGATCGAATCCGCCTCCTTTCTTAATCAGCTCGAGTGGGGAAAAAGGAATGTCTTGCTGTAAGAGGGGATCTTTTTTCTTAAGATCCAAGCTTTCAATTAAAGCGGTGCAACCTTCTAAATACATGCCTGATTTTCGCAAAGAGGTGATGGTGACGGATAGTTGCCTTGCATTGGGATCTAAAGTCGTTTCCATTACAGCCCTACCCTTGGTAATTCTGGCACTGTGAGTTGTACTTGCTCGAGCAGGTACAACTCACAGTGTTCGGTGGCTTCTGACTCAAGGACAAACACGCACAAGGCGCAGTGCAGGGTGTCGATGTGGTGAACCTCGAGAGAAACCCAGATGTCATCAGGTTCTGGGGTTTCCACCGTGACTTTTATTTTTGCGGGATTCCAGTCGGGTTGGATTTGAGCAGTAAGGACGGTAAGGCCACCCTGTCTTCGGGCTTGGTGAATGCGTTCTTGCACATCCTCGAGGCTGTTGGAACTCGGAAGATCCATGATCCACAAGAGGGTGGGATCTTCGCAAGGTTGGATGACCTCGAGCCAGGTGTTGTCTGGGTAGATCCACCAATGCACGACTCCATTTAAATTTTTAATGCCGCCATATGGGTCCACAGTGGGCGCTGTAATGGCATTTTCGCCATCACCCATATGGACTAAGGTGGCATCGTGGATTTCTTTTTGGGTCCATAGGGATTTAGAAGTAAGCGGGGTTTGACCCCACGCATGACCTACTATTTTGGCTAGGCTCTGGGCTTTAGGCAGCAGAAATTCTGGGATATAGGTCATAGGCATCCTTTTTTTGCACTCAAAAGAGGATGCCCCGCCTAACTCGAGCGGGGCACCCGAAACAAACTCTAAATAAGCGGCTGCTCGAGCGAGCTTAAAGGCCGTGCAAAAGAAACACGAGCCTCGAGCCACTTACGCCCCTAGAACCACCCCTAGCCTAATTAGTCAGCAGCAATGCCCTCGAGTGCATCAAAGGCAATTTGCTGCACGGTGAAGGTGATGGGTTTCCCTTTGACTTCCACGGTGATCACGCTTCCTACTCGAGCGTTGATCACCTCCTGCCCAACTGGGGAAGCGTCGGTGATTGCGTCAAGGCGACTACCGAGTTCTTCAGAAAGAATCAGGGTGCGGGTGAGAACTCGTTTACTGCCTTTATCTTGCAAGGTGAAGGTGGCCCCGATATTACCGGTGATGCGGCCATCGTCTCCCGATTCAAACCGTTCCCGTGTAACCTCGAGGGCTAGGATTTTCGCCTCGGTTTCCTGAGCCTCCGCCCGCAGGGTTTGGAGGACGGGGTTCTCGGAA
>JANYFS010000513.1 GCA_025359705.1 Deinococcales bacterium
CAAACCTAGAATGCGTTGTGCTGCGGGGTTGGCATCGGTAATTTGCCCCGTGGCATCTTGCAACAAGACTCCATTTGGGGTGGTTTGGTAGATGTATTCAAAGGTGTCTCGAGTGCGTTTAAGTGTATCTATTTCGCTAACAGTACAAATCCAGCCTTTAAGTTGCTTAGGTTGCTGTTGCTTGGGTTGCTTGGGTGGGTCAGGGTTACTTTTGGTATCCTCAAATAGAGGTTCATTGCGTTCTACAAACCACAAATACACTCCATCATGACGGCGCAAGCGGTACTTCATCTCGAGCGTTTGGGGTGTGGCAGTTTCCCAAAGCCCTTTGTGTTGGGCTTGCACACGATCATAAGGGTGTATGGCCTCTAGCCAGCCCGAATCCAAAGCGTGTTCCAAATCCAAGCCCGTGTATTCCAACCAACGCCGATTGATATACCGTGCTTTGCCGTCCTTATCCGTCACAATCAGCAAATGTGGGATTGCCTCGAGCAGTGCCAAAAGAGAAAATCCTTCCAGTTCTGAAGTGGTCTGTTCTGGAGCGCTATCTTTGTGAGGGGTATCTCTGTGCGTGGAATCTTCTGGATTTTTGCTTTTAGCGGTTTTTTTGGGATTCACGCTCGAGATTCCTCTGCTATTACTTCTAAGATTCCTCAAAATCACTTGGCGATTTAGTGAATAATTTTCCGAAGGGCAAATTTCCCCATATCTGCTTTGTTTAAGCATTTGGTTCACTTTATTTTAGCAGAAATGACTGAATTAGTTACAAAAGATACACTCTTGACACAGGGCAACATTCAATGGGTTTGCCCGCCCAGCCCAACTCGAGTATTCGAGAGCGTGCTACTAGGTGTTTCATTTAACCTTTATAGAAAAAACATTTAGCTAAAATATGTTTCAAACCTTACTCAAACCATAATCATATTTGACTCGAGTCCTATTCATATCCTATTCAAACCCTAATCAATCTCAGTTCGATCTCAATTCGAGTGCAAAACTAAACCCATTGCCACTCGAGTTACTTCGCGCCCCAACCAAGGTTGCCATAGTTTGGAATTTTGCTGGGCCATCACCGCAAACCCGCGCTTTTGGTAAAGCGCTACCGCCGCCTGGTTTTCAAAGGTGGTGGAAAGCTGTATGCCTGCTACGCCCGCCGTGCGTAAGGTTGTTAGGTACAGATCCAACAACTTGCCCCCCACACCTAGTCCCCGCGCGGCGGGCAATAGATTGACATGCAGATGGGCCGCAAAACGGTGATCATCCAAATGTGGCCCCAAATAACGCCCCGCTCGAGCCAGATAGCGCATACCGCCGCGCCACTGTGGGTATTGCCCGTTTGCCAGCTTGATGAGTACCCGAAAAACTTCCCTCGAGAGGGCGATTTGGTAGCTGTTTTGGCTGGTCATGCCCACGATGTATCCCAAGATTTCTGGATGTTCTGGATGTTCTGGAGAATCTGGAGAATCTGCATAGTTTTGCGCTCGAGTTGCCACAAAACCCACTGCACCCCGCGCCAAACCCGTGCGGCGCAGATACGGCTCGAGCCAGAGATCACCAAACAGGGCGCGGTCTGCGAAAAAAATTTGGGCCGAATCCCCAAAAAACCCCGTCTGGTAGGCAATTTTTGATACTTCGGCAAAGTCGCTAGCCCGCATTGGGCGCAGCGAAATAGCGGATATGTGTTCATCAGACATGCTTCAGGGTACTGGTTTTGCGGGGGTTGCCGTCATCTGGTTTTCATCTCGAGGGGGCCATACTACCGTGTCTAGGCTGGAACGCCACTTTTTGAAGGCAGTGATTCGACTGTGCTACATAACCAAACGCTAGCCCAACGGTATCTCAACGGTAGCCAAATGCTCTGGAGTATCTGGCTCGAGCGAAAGCGTTTTTATCGCTAACGTGAATGCTTACGATAAATTACAGTCTTCATGAAGTATTGCCTTATGGCTTTAAAATTTTGCGATCAAAACACGGGTTCCTTGCTCACTATTGTCTTGAATTTATTGTTCCAAACGTATTTCTTCCTCGATCCTCGAGATTGAACCATATCCTACACTTTACTCAATTGGCATCCCAGTACAACCGCCAACCAAAATCTTCATGATAAAAATACCTGGCGAAATCGTTTTAATCTAAATACGTTCCACTTCCGCTCGTGTGACTCACTTGGGTCACTAGGTGTTGCATGGATCACCTGTGATTTGCTCAATCTCGAGCAAGAGACAAGAGATAGATAGTTGGATAGATAGGTAGTTGGAGATAGCTAGAGCAACACATAGAGCAACAACTTGATATTCAATTTTCGGAATTTTTATAAAGCAACTCAAGTTTCCCTAAAGAATAGAAGGAGATCCCCCATGAGCCTCAAAGCCGATCAACAAGCCGACGTAAGACTACATAGAAGTGTAGTGGAAGAACTCACTTTCGAGCCAACCCTAGACTCGAGCCAGATCGGTGTGACGGTTCAGGATGGGATTGTGACATTAACGGGTAGTGTTCCTAACTATTTTAATAAATGGGCTGCCGAAAGTGCAGTCAAACGGCTGGAAGGTGTGGCGGGCTTGGTCGAGGAATTGAAGGTGGATCTTTTTCCTGGAATGGATATCACCGACCTTGATATTGCCGAAGCAGTGCGCCGTGCGCTCGAGTGGGATGTGGTGGTAGCCGACAAGCAGCTTAAATTTAAGGTGCAAGACGGTTGGGTCACGCTCGAGGGCGAACTTGAGTGGGCTTTTCAAAAGCAAAGCGCCCTAGATGCAGTGGCTAGCTTGGCGGGAGTCAAAGGGGTACACGACCAAATGACCCTTGAGCCAACAACCCTCGAGCCAGAATCAGAAACTTCAAACACGCTCAACTTGGGAGGTCAATCATGAAAATGAATGGAAAAGTATTGTTTATCACGGGTGCGGGCAGTGGCCTTGGTCGAGATACTGCGCTCGAGTTTGCTAAAGCAGGGGCCAAGATTTTTATCACCGATCTGGCAGCAGACTGTGGGCAGCACACCGTCAAAGAAATACGCGCCCTAGGTTTAGATGCCGAGTTTGTGCAAACCGAGCTTCGGACGTGCGCCAAGGCCCAAGCTGAAATCAACCAAGCAGTGAAGCAGTTTGGTTGCCTGGTATTGATGTGCAACAACTCCAAAACGGATACCTTTGGCCCCGAACCGCATCTGCCCAGTGTCCACTTTGAACTCTCCGACTATGACCGCATGGTTCGGATCAACGAAGAGGGTTTATTTCATGGGGTGTTGTCGGCGGGCTACCGAATGCACGATCTGAACTCGAGCGGCGCAGTGATCAATGCGGCTGCGGTGTGCCTCCTGATGGCCTCGAGGGGAATGTTTGGGTATTTTGCTAAAAAAGGCGCAGTTAAGCTACGAATCCAAGCCGCCAAGCTCGAGCTGGCTCCTTACTTGACTCCTGCTGTCACTCCTGTGGTCACTCAAGCAAAAGTCACCCCCACAATCCAAGTACCCACCCAACCTCCTACCCAACAGCACCTCATGCTAGACGAAGTATTAACCCACGCTCAAATGCAAGTTCGTCACCAAATCCCCAAAACGTCTTTGGGAACTCCTCTTTTTCGGGCCAACACCTCCGCCGAAATTCAAAAAGGGGGTGGTAATACCCAAGAACTTTAGTATTCACCTAAGTTCCTCCCAGCTATGTTTCAGATATTCTCGCAAAGCTCGAAATCTTCCACGTCGCTGATAGGAACTTCTTTGCCCTACTCCCGTTGGTCGCTATCAGATTTAGAAAATCTCTAAATCTGATATGGGAGGT
>JANYFS010000532.1 GCA_025359705.1 Deinococcales bacterium
GATGCGTTTTGAGATTATTCGCCTGCCTTTTCGCCCACCCCCAAAACGCCCAAAATCGAGCGCTCGGTTTGGCGTTTTTCAAAGTGCTGCATAGCTTTTTTATAGCTTTGCAAAACCTTTAGGGCCATAATCTCGAGCGAACCACTTTCGGCCCACGTTACGGCATTTTGAGCAAATTGAGTGTGCTGAATGGGTTCCAGAAGTTCTAGCACTCGAGCCACAAAAAGTTCGGCATCGTCGGGGGCTACCAAATAACCCGCCACTGCGTCTGCCACACTGTTGACAATGCCCCCTTCGGCGCGGGCCACCACCGGCAAACCGCACGAAGCCGCCTCGAGCGCCACCATGCCTTGGGTTTCAGTGACAGAAGCGAACA
This sequence comes from Deinococcales bacterium, assembly GCA_025359705.1. Lineage (GTDB taxonomy): Bacteria > Deinococcota > Deinococci > Deinococcales > Deinococcaceae > JACMOA01. The sequence goes on from JANYFS010000532.1 coordinate 377, forward strand.
CAAAAACATCGGCATGTTGGTAATACGCCCCCACTTCGGTATTGGCAACGTAGCCCACAAAAACCACCGAACTTTCAATCCCCAGCTCGAGGGTCTGCTGCTCGAGTTCAGCACGGTCTGGGCCATCACCCAGAATGACCAGCTTCAGGTCGGGGTGGGTTTTGAGCAAGGCGGGCATTCGCTCGATCAACACATCCACACTTTTTTCCCGTGCCAAACGGCTCACGGTCAGCAACCTCGAGCCTTGGGGGATGTTCAGGTTGGTAAAGGGATCGGCTCGAGGGACACGCAGGCGGCTGAGATCCACTCCATTCGCCACCACATCCACGTTGGCCCGCACCCCCATCTCCAGCAGTTCGTCGGCAATGATTTGGGTCGGGGTGATCAGGCCGTTGCAGCGGTTGGAAAACCAGGTATCGAAGCGTTCCCCCGCCGAAATACTGCGCTCGTTCAGTTGGCTACGAATCCGGCTCGAGGCTTTGGTAGTCATATACCACTTGGCATCGTCGGCAAAAGCCTCGATGTAGGGATACCACGGGTAATAATGAATGTAGTCCCGCATACGGGTGTGGTAGGTATGCACCAAGGGCAACGCAAACATCCGCGCTGCCATCAGTCCCAAAACGGGAAAAGCCCCGTGGGTATGGATCAAATCGAAGCGCAAGCGCCTCAATCTGGCCCATTTGCGAATCGACGGCGGCAAAACCATGCGCTGCTCGGGGATGGGTGGGTATAGGGTGGCCCGCACCCGAAACACCCCCTCTTCAGGGACTTGCTGCGGATGCTGCGGAGCCACAATGGTTACACGGTAGCCCATATGTCGTAAGGCATGGGTTAGCCCACTCACCGAAGTGACAATGCCATTGATCTGGGGCAGATAGGTATCGGTAAACATCCCAATATGTAAAGGCTCACCCTTCGCATTGCACAGTGGGTGAGCGGCTCGAGTTTGCAGTTGATCAAACATTTATCTGGCTATTTTAGAGGATTGGTGGAGGATTCGTCATTTATGCTTTGTTGGGGGTTGGGTGGGATACGTTTTCCGTTGTCTGTTTGGGGTTATTCGTGGTTCGTTTTTCGTTTTTCATAATCAAAAACCCCTCGAGTCACACACTCTTTTTCTTACGCTTTTACGTTCTTACGTTCTTACGCTTTAAAACACCCTCGAGCAAACGCCTCGCTTCTCGCACATGCAATTCCTCGATCAATTTTCCTTGCAAGGTTGCCACACTCAAACCCTGCTCCCGTGCTTGTTCCCATACGTCCAGCACCTTTTGCGCCCACTCGAGTTCGCTGGGTGACGGAGAAAACACACGGTTGGCCCCCTCGAGCTGAGACGGGTGAATCAGGGTTTTGCCATCAAAACCAAAGTCTCGAGCCTGAATGCAAGCGGCCTCTAGCCCCACTTGATCCAAATAATCCAAATACACCCCGTCCAGTGCGATTTTGCCATACGCTCGCGCCGCACAGACCACGTTCGAGAGGGCAAAAAACAAATTCTCTCGAGTGGGCATGTGGCGGGCGCGGAGATCCGCTACCAAGTCCGAAGTCCCCAAAACCAAAGCCTGTACCTGCGAGTGGGCCGCAATTTGGGCCGCCTGCAAAATCCCCAAGGGTGTCTCGAGGGTCGCCCATATTGGCTTGATGGAGTAGGTTTTTGACTCGAGCTGCTCCACACGTTCAACTTTGGGTAAAACAATCGCCGCAAGCGAACTCGAGGCTGTTTCAGACAATCCCGCCAACCACTCGAGGTCTTGGATATGCCAAGGGGTAGAGGCCGCATTGATCCGCACCGCCACGGTTTGATCCGCAAAACCCCCCTCGAGCGCCAGTGCAATTTCCACTCGAGCCTGTTTTTTGTTTTCGCCAGAAACCGCGTCCTCCAGATCCAAAATCAGCGCATCGGCGGGTAAACCCTTGGCTTTTGCCAAAGCTCGAGGTTTGTCGCCCGCCACGTACAACACACTACGCCACAAGCCCAAATCCAGACTTGCATTTGGGCTTGTGTTTGAGTTTATCTCTTGATTTACATCTTGATTTATCTCTCGATTCATGTAATTACAAACCCATGCAACACCGCTTCACTTTCAAAACGCAGCCATTCCCCGACCAGTAATTTGGGCATGGTATCATCCAAAATCCCCAGCACCAGCGGAATTTGGGCATGTAACACAATAAAACCCTTTTGCAGCTCGAGGATTTTCCCTACCCCATGCACTCCCGAAATTCCACTGATAAAGAGTTGTTCCTGTGGCTCTTGGGCGTTTCTCTCGAGGGGTATGGCAGCAGCACCAGACTCGAGCTTGGGTTGGACTGTTGGCTGGAGCTGAATATTTTTGAGCGTTTTGATCATCGGATGCACAATCACCGAAACGTCCCCCGCCAGTTTTGCATAAGGCGCAGTCCGCTCGAGCAAATACAACACCTTTCCCGCCGCCGCAAACTCGAGCAACGGACTCCCCTCGAGGCGTGGATAAAGGTGTCCTGGTGCGGCGTATTCACGGAAGCGCTCGATAAATTCTTCGATGGAATTTTCTAGAATCACAGGGGTTCCTTGGGGGTTGTTGCGTTATTTGTTATTCACAAATTGCCATATCAAGACTCGTCCCGCCCTTGGCGCATTTCTCGGTCTGCTTTACGGGCCGCTCTACCGCCCTCTTTTTTGCCGCCCTTGGCATCCTTGGCTTCTTTCCCTGCCTCGAGTGCAGCGCGTTTTTCGCCTTTTTCACGCAAACGCTCTTCTTTGGTTTGTACAATACCGCGCACCCGCCAAACGATTCGTACCGGAACCCCCGCCAGCTCGAGGTCTTCGCGGATGCGGTTTTGTAGATAGTTCTCGAAAGACCGCACCACAAATTTATCATTGTTACAGAAGATAACAAAAGTGGGCGGCGCGGTTTCGGCTTGGGTCATGAAGTACATCTTCAGGGCGCGGCCCTTGAAGTTGGGAATTTTTCCGCGAATGGTCCAGACCTCGAGCCACTTGTTCAGCTCGCCGGTTGGCACTCGAGACTGCCATTTGGCATAGAGTTTCATGGCTTCCGCCAGCATCTCGTGAACCCCGTAATCGTTGAGCGCCGAAGTGTAGACCCTGGGGGCAAAGCTGATGTGGAACAGCTTATCGTCAATCAGTTTCTCGGTGGCCCGTAGCATTTCATCGGGAACCAAATCCCATTTGTTGACAATAATGATCACCGGTTTGCCCGATTCGTAAGCCAAGTTTGCCAATTTTAGCTCGTGGTCGCCAATTTCGCCCGCATTCACCACCAGCCAAATCACATCGGACACCTTAATCGAGGCTTCCGAGCGCATCATGGCATATTCTTCGATAAACCCCTCGGGGCGCTTGCGAATTCCTGCGGTGTCCACCAAAACAAAGCGTTGACCGCCATAATTCCACTCGATGTCGATGGAATCTCGAGTGGTTCCTGGAGTTTCGGCTACAATGACTCGCTCTTGGCCCACAATGGCATTCAACAAGCTGGATTTGCCCACATTGGGCCGCCCAATCAAAGAAATACGAATCGGGGCCACTTCGGAAAGCTCGCCATCATCGACGGGCAAATATTCCATCACTTTCTCGAGCAGTTCATCCAAGCCTCGAGCGTGTTCGGCGGAAATGGCAATCGGATCACCAAAACCCAGACCATACAACTCTGCCAAATACACTTCGTGCTTCAGCGAATCGATTTTGTTGGCTACGGTGATCACGGGCTTGTTCATTTTGCGGAGCCAATCGGCGACTTCGTAGTCGGCGGTGGTCAGACCCTCGCGCGGGTCAGTCATAAACAAAACCACTAGGGCATCATCGATTGCCATCGCTGCTTTTTCGTGGATCGAGGCTTCCCAGACATCTCCGCTCCAGAGTCCGCCAGTGTCCATGAGGACAATGCGGTGGTTTTCGTAGAGCATCAGGCCGTCTTTAACGTCCCGTGTGACCCCTGGGTAATCGGCAACTACGGCTTCGCGCCGCCCGATTAAACGATTGAACAAACTGGACTTGCCCACGTTGGGCCGTCCGACAATGGCGACTTTGTGCATGTATTTCCCCTTTTTCGGTGCCGCTCGAGGGTAGGAGGTCCACTCGAGCGCCGCTTTAAGATTGTCAGTATACCGCAAATGGTGGGGAGGTTGCCTGTTTTTTGTCCCACTCGTCCCACGCTCGCGCAGCCCTCGAGCGCCCGATACACTCCCCATCCCTTAAAATAAACCCCATGTCTGTACCTATCCATGTGCAATCCCATTTTCATTCCCCAAACCAAAATCCCTCGAGTGAACTCCACCCAACCCAAACCCCGCTCGAGCTAGGCTTTTCGCTTCCCGCCGAGTGGACACCCCACGCCGCCACTTGGACTTCTTGGCCCGCCGACGATG
>JANYFS010000536.1 GCA_025359705.1 Deinococcales bacterium
CTTAATATCTCGAGCAGTGCTAAGGTTGCCAGTTACAAATAGGGTAATTTGGTTATTGATAGGTAAAAATTCTATAAAACAGCCCACGCTCGAGTGTGGGTTGTTTTATAGATTCGTTATCCGTTGTCTGTTATTAGTGAATGATTAGAGGGCTTGTACAAATTATTTCACGAGCTTTGTCCCCCTCGAGTTTTTGCCCCTCGAGACTTTTTTGCAATTTTTCCCTAACCCATACCAAATCCTCTAAAATACAGTCCACATGAAAAAAACCGTAGCCCTTATCGCCCACGACAAGAAAAAGCTGGATCTGGCCCTTTTTGCCCTCGAGTATAAATCCGTTTTGGCGGCCTTTCCCTTGGTGGCAACTGGAACCACGGGTGGAATCCTCGAGAGTAAGGCAGGTCTCGAGGTGACACGGATGCTTTCTGGGCCGCTGGGTGGGGATCAGCAGATTGGGGCTTTGGTTGCTGAGGAACGCATTTTGGCGGTGATTTTTTTCCGCGATCCCCTGACCGCGCAGCCGCACGAACCCGATGTCTCGGCCTTGCTGCGTTTGTGCGATGTGCATAATATTCCGCTTGCCACCAACCCCGCCACCGCTACCGCCCTGATGCACTGGCTGGGCGAACGGGCGGGCGAACAGGTTTAGGGCATGAGCGAATACCTGCTGGCAATTGATGTGGGCAACACCTCCACGGTGTTGGGCCTGCTGGATCAAAACGATCACCTATTGCATTCTTGGCGGATTCGTACCGCGCGGGATCTTTTGCCCGATAACTACGCTATGCAAATCAAAACTTTGCTCGAGCTGTCCAAAGCTCCCATGCCACACGCCGCCATCATCTCGAGCGTGGCCCCCCCCGTAGGAGCCAATATTCAAAAAGCCCTGACCCAATACTGGAATATCCCTGCCCTCGAGGTGGGTGTGGAAAACCTACAGGTCAGCATCGAGATCAAAGAACCCAAGGCAGTGGGCGCAGACCGCCTTGTAAATATGGTGGGAGTACAGCACTACCTCGAGAGTTCGCCCTTCGAGTACGCCCTAGTGGTGGATTTTGGTACAGCAACCACCTTCGATGCGGTGGCGCAGGGCAACCGTTTTTTGGGCGGGGTGATTGCCCCTGGCCCTGCCACAGCAGCCGATTCCTTGTTTAGCGCCACCGCCAAACTCCCTCGAGTGGCCCTGGTTGCTCCCGCAAAGGCATTGGGAGGCACAACCGTAGAAGCGATTCAAAGTGGTCTGGTTTTTGGCTACGCCGAAATGGTGGACGGCATGGTGCGCCGCCTGAGTTTGGAATTGCCTGCCAAACCTTTGGTCATTGCCACAGGCGGCTTTGCCCGCACCCTCGAGGGGATTTGTACCACTATTGATCTGTTTGACGACGATGTGACTTTGCGTGGATTGGTACGCATCTGGCGATCTTTTGCTTGAAAACCTAGCAAAATCCTAACCAAAATCTCAACTACTCGGTACCCCTGAGGCGACACAAGGTACGATTAATATCTGTCACCCTGAACGAAAAGAAGGGTCTCTAAACAAAAACAGATGTTTTGCTGTGATCAACATGACAGAATACGAACATTTTTGTGTTGAGTAGTCACCCAAAATCTTAACCCAAACACTTGACCGCTCGAGTGCAAAAAAATTATACCTGCAAGACAAATAAGACAAAAAATTTACACATGAAAAACGCCACGTTCTCACCCTTTTAGATGGGCATAATCTTGTTAGAATATTTATTAATAAAATGCTACATTGATAAAAACGCTAAATATGAATACCCATCCTTCAGGTACAACCCCTTTCAATTTTAACACCCTTCCTTGGTTGGTGAAAATCTTGGTGGTGTTGGTAATTTCGTGTTTTGGGGGTTGGGCCAGTTATGGTTTTGGCCTGCTCGAGGGTGGAGTTACTTTGGAAGTCTACTTACCACAAGGTATTGCGCTGGCGGCTTTGCTGCTGGGTGGGCGTACTCTTTGGCCCGCTTTGGTAATCGGAGAAGTGTTTACAGGCTATATTGGCACGGGTGATTGGGCTTGGCAAAGCACCTTCAGTACCTTAGCCAATGTGGGTGGGGTTTACCTAGAGCCTATCCGTTCAAGGTTGCAA
>JANYFS010000548.1 GCA_025359705.1 Deinococcales bacterium
CAAATGAACACCTCTCCAGCACGTATGGATAATGCATTGTGGCGGTATGAATCTACACGAAAAGCCTGATTTGATTCCTTCTTTTCAAATTTGAACCTATTACCCTAAAACCTGCTCGAGCGGGGGGAAATGGATAAAAAAGTTAAAAGCGATTCTAAACCAAAAACATACTTTTTGAATAAATCATGCCCTTTCTGCGATCAAGGTTGTTTGTGTTTTAGCAAAGCCTCGAGAGGTTTAAAGTTTTTATTTTGTGATGAGTGTGATGCTATATATTTTGATCCCAGAACAATTGAAACAAGCCCTTTTTGTACATTACACTATGATGGTACGGTGTGGCTATTCGACTCGAGCGATCCTCTTTCTAAAACTGATCAGGTTTTTAGTGTTGGTGATGCAGGAATTATGAATTTGGAAGAGATTAAAGAAATGGGCTGGGAAGATTTGATTGGGGGTGCGTATTAGATTTGCCCCAAATTATACCGCTCGAGCGTGTGTCAGAGCAAAAAAATCCCCTCGAGTAGAGTCAAGGTTTGGGGGGTTTTTGGGTTTACATGTGGGTGTTTGTCACGCACCAAGACTCCATAGACCGTCGCATTAACCGTCTCACTCGAGGGTTTAAAGATATGGGTGTGTCGGATTGGCTCGAGACTTGGCAAATTATTTGATACCAAGGTTCGGGGTTTACAATCCTATAGGGCGCAGAGAAAAGGGTGATAGGATAGGCTTTAACATGGCAAAACATACCTCGGGCAACATACTGGGCATCGATATTGGCGGTAGTGGAATTAAGGGCGCTCCTGTAAATGTGGAAACGGGAGAACTTTTAGCGGAACGCATTCGGATTCCTACCCCACAACCTTCCACCCCCCAAGCGGTGGCAGAAGTGGTGGCGGAAATAGCCCGCCGCTTCAACTGGACTGGCCCCATTGGTTGCACCTTCCCTGCGGTGGTGCAGCATGGGGTCACCCTGAGTGCTGCCAATGTGGACAAAGCCTGGATTGGCACCCCCGCCGAAGACCTCTTTGAACAGGCGACAGGTTGCCCTGTGACTGTGATTAACGATGCCGATGCTGCCGCTCTGGGTGAAGTAGCTTTTGGCGCGGGTCAAGGACGCAAAGGCTTGGTCTTGATGCTGACTTTTGGTACGGGGATAGGCAGCGGTTTGGTTTTGGATGGTCGTCTGATTCCCAATTCCGAACTGGGCCACCTCCAGCTCAATGGTAAAGAGGTGGAGCCTTGGGCCAGTGACCGTACCCGTGAGCGCGACGAGCTTTCTTGGGAAAAATGGGCCAAACGGGTGCAAAAATACCTCGAGCATCTGGAAATGCTCTTCACTCCCGATTTATTTATTTTGGGGGGTGGGGTCAGCAAAAAAGCCGATAAATTTAAGAGTTTGCTGAACACCAAAGCCGAATTGGTGATTGCCGAATTACAAAACAATGCGGGCATTGCGGGCGCAGCACTGGCGGCACATTTTGCCAACAAAGGCCAAACGATGGACAAAGGTTTGGATGTGACCCCCGAACTTGAGGCCAAACCCAAACCCAAACCTCGAGCCAAACCCACCAGCACCCGCAAAGGTGTAGCTGTGGAAGCTGTAGAACCCCTCGAGCCTGCCATTGTAGAACCTGTGGAAATTGTAGAACCACCTGTGGAACCTGTGGAAGTTGTAGAACCACCTGTGGAAGCTGTGGAACCTGTGGAAGTGGTTGTAACAACTCCCAAAAAACCTGCTACCCCTCGCCGCAAAACAACTCCTGTTCCTGTAGCACCTGTGGTCGCTCCTGAAGGTGAAGATGTGACCCCACCCCTCGAGCCTGTGGTTACAGAAAATACGGTTGAAGAAGCTGCGGTTGAAGAAAATACGGTTGAAGAAAATACGGTTGAAGAAGCTGCGGTTGAAGAAAATACGGTTGAAGTTATGGAAGTACCCACCAGCGAATCAAGCGAAACACCGCTCGAGGGCGTGGAATAGGGTTATGGAGTAGATTGCACTTCTGGCGCTTCAAAAGTTTTGGGCAGGGTGAAGGCGTACTCGGTGGGGCCATGAAGCCGCAGATGCTCGAGCCGTTCTTTGGCCTCGGCAACGGTGGGGGTATGGCCCTGCGGAATCCACCACAGCACCACCATGGCATCACGCACCCGCTCAAACCACTCGAGGCGGCGCTTGAGAAATTCGGCGTGGGCGGTTTTGTAGACATAGTTTTTTAGATCGGCAATGCTTTGCCAACTGCTCATATTCACAATCACCCGATCATCGTCGAAGGGGCGCAGGCTGGTGGCATCGTCCCCTTCACCAATCAAACGCCAAATAAAGCCCTCACTTGCTTCCGCCAGTGCATTGATTCGCTCGAGAGCATTGACAAAATCCGCCATCACAGGCGAATCCAGCGGCTCGAGCATACGGGCAATGTTCAGTTGGGCCAAAATATAGGTCATGTGGCCCAGCATAACACCCCACAATCAAGAACTCAGGCAGGTTGTTTGAGCGCGAGCTGTCCACAAGCAGCTCCCGCATCACGGCCCCTCGAGCGGCGTACCGAAACTGCAATTCCTAAACTCTCGAGGCGGTCATAGAAAGCTTGCAGTTGCACTTCGGTGCTTTCCTCGAAGCCACTGCCCTCCCAAGGGTTCATCGGGATCAGGTTGACGTGTGAAATTAGCCCCTCGAGGCGTTTTGCCAGCAAATCGGCTTGCCACAAATGATCGTTGATGTTTTTGAGCATACTGTACTCGAAGGTGATCCTGCGCCCTGTCACCTCTTGATAGGCATGGGCTGCCTCAATAATTTCTTCGATGTTGTTGGCGGCAGCGGTAGGGATCAGGCTGCGGCGGGTTTCTTCGTCGGGAGCGTGTAGCGAAATTGCCAGCTTGACATTGACTTCCTCGAGGGCCATTTTGCGGATGCCTTTGGCAAGACCCACAGTGGACAAAGTGACCCGACGGTTGGACATGTCCAGAGTTTCGGGCGAAAGCATCAAACGCGCAGCATTGAAGCTGTGTTCGTAGTTGAGCAGCGGTTCACCCATGCCCATAAAGACCAGATTGCGGATGTCTTTGGGAGGAATTTTTTGGACGCGGGCCACCGCCAAAATTTGCCCCACGATTTCGCCAGGAGTCAGGTTGCGTCCAAAGCCCAGCCGCCCTGTGGCACAGAATTTACAACCCGCAGGACAGCCCACCATCGTGGAAATACAGATGGTTTTGCGGTCTTCGTAAGGCATGTAAACGGCCTCCATTTTTTGCCCATCGCGCAGGGTAAACAAATGCTTGACACTACCGTCTCTCGAGGAGACCAATTCGGTGTTGATAAACGGCTCGAGGGTGTAGCTTTGATCGAGTTCTTCGCGCATGGCTTTGGGCAGGTTGGACATCGAATCAAAATCGGAGACCCCCCAGGTGTAGACCCACTCGAGCAGTTGGGTTCGGCGGTAGCCCCCCAGTGGATAGTCTTGGGGTTGTAGATCGAGCAAAAGAGGCTTCATGGGCTTCATTGTACGAGGATTGGGTACGAGATTTGGGTACGAGATTTGGGTACGAGATTTGGGTGCGTGATTTCGCTCGAGGGATATGATCCCCTTGCCTAGAACCTAACCTTGCGCCCCCCTCGAGCCACACCCTATAATTTGGGGCAGTTCTATGAACCTAACCCGCACAC
>JANYFS010000550.1 GCA_025359705.1 Deinococcales bacterium
GAATACGTGCTACATTGACGGGTGCCAAAAAGTCGTTCCCAAGCAACTGGCCGTTGATGGTGATTTCTTCTTTTAGGCTGCTGATTTTTAGAGTAACGATCATGATATGTGCTCCCTTTTTCCCTCGAGTCTTTAAATTAAGTAACTCCCATGTCAGATTTAGAGATTTTCTAAATCTGACAGCGACCAACGGGAGTAGGGCAAAGAAGTTCCTATCAACGACGTGGAAGATTTCGAGCTTTGCGAGAATATCTGAAACATAGCTGGGAGGAACTTATATCTACTTAGATCCATTTGTGACCTCGCTAGAGACTGGATCATGGATCACGGACAACTGCCATAGAATTACTCGAGCCTGCAACCTCGAGGGCCATAAGCAGCAATTTGCTCCAATCTGCTGTGGTGGCCTAGCTTTTACTTTCTAAGATGTTGAACTTGGAACCCGCTTTAGAATTCATAATTTTTGGATTTTAAAGCGGGTTTTTCTATTGATGCTCGAGCGGTTTTTCATTTGAGCAATTTAAAAATAAATTATTTAAAAAGTAATTGAAGTATTTTGTGAAATAAAATCACATAATTGTTTAAATTCCTAATCTAACATACTGGATTTTTGGATTTTTGCTGCTAGAATAGATAAAACTTTAAGCAAAAAAAAAGCTACGGAAAGCCAAGGAAAGCCAAGGAAAGCTAAAGAAAGCCATAGATCCTTCCGAAAGCGAGCGGTAAAACTATGAATCCATACACCGTACTTCTTCTGGAGAAACCTTCCGAATCTCAACAAGCCCTTTTACTCGAGCAGTTGCAAAGCAAGTTCCGTCTGAATGAAACTCAGGCCCAAAGTCTGGCCCAGCGCTCGAGTGGGCATATTCTTAAACCCACTACCCAGCAAAAAGCCCAGCAAATTGCTCAGCTTTACCTAAGTTTGGGCTTAAAAGTAGAAGTGGTGGAGGTGGCACCTACTTTGGTAGGCACAGTTGCCGTGCCGCCCCCCGCCCCCTCGAGAGTGGTGGTGCGCTCGAGTGTTGCGGCCTCGCCTACACTGCCCACACCATCCGCACCGCAACCCTTGGTTCCTCCTGCTATACCAGAAAGTGGATCCGAACCTATCCGCAAACGCATTCAAGTTTCAGCATTCAACCCAGCGGGCGAGCCTTCGGGGTTGCAATCTAGCTCTGCCTATGTTGGCAAAACCGATTCGCAAGCAGGAACCAGTACCCAGCCCTCGAGTATCCATGCTTCAACGCATGTTTCTACCCATTCAGTAGCAACCTCCACAAATCCGCTCTCGAGCCGAAATGTGGTTAGTGGTACATCTGCAATAGATCCAATGACCGCGCCCTCGAGCGATAGAGAATTTGATGGGGTGCGGAGTACGGTGGTTGATGAGCCAGTAGGCAGCAGGAGGACTTCTCTCGCCAGCCGATTGCTATTGACTACGCTACTCCCCATCATGATTTTGGTGCTTAGTGTGGTTGTTTATTTAAGTATTAGCTTGCCCAGCACTTTTGATACCCTGCGTCGGCAATCTGCCAATCAATTGGCAGCCAGTATTAGCAATAGTATCGACCTCAAAGATTTAAGTAAAGCAGACTTACAATTGCGCGGCCTGACTTCACTTCCTGATATTGCCTTTGTAAGAGTTACTTCATCTACGGTCAATTTGTTTCGTAGTAAATTCCCTGATGCCGATAAACAATTTGCCGCAGATTTCAACACTTTTATTGCGGGCAAACCTAAAGCAACCCAATTTACTTGGAAAAATAATCTAAGCGGTATGCTAAAAACCGCAATGGATCAAATGAAAACCAACTCGAGCGACTCCAAACGTTTGGCTGAAATGCAAACCGAACTGGATCAAGCCCAGTTGCAAGCGGGCCAAAGTACCACCTTTGACCTCGAGCAAGTGGGGGCTTACAAGTGGCTAGGAACCATCAAAATTGGCCCCTTAGTGGCTCCAGAAGGCCAGTTACCCCCTGCTTTTATTGTTTCGGTGGGCGTGATCAACGATTCTAACCGCTCTTTGGTATGGAAGCAGATTTTAGCAATTGTGGCAGTAGCCTTGTTGGGTCTGGCTTTGGCGGCCTACTTTGCCCTTCGCACCTCGAGGCGAATTACCAAACCGATTTTGGAATTGGCTGAAGCCGCCGACCAAATCAGTTTGGGTAAAATGGAATATGAAATCAAAGTGGGTCGCAACGACGAAATTGGAGATTTGGCCCAAGCCCTCGAGCGGATGCGGGTTTCGCTAACCAGCGCCCTCGAGCGGCTACGTTCCCGCCGCCGCTAAAAATGTAAAGTGCTGAGTGAGAAGAAAAAGAACCCCCTCGAGCGCCCCCAATACTCTTTGGCTTAATATGTAAGGCATGATTCAGACTCGAGCGAAATCCGATCCACTACCCCCAAAGCGGCCCAAAGTGATTCTGGTAGATGGTCACGCGCTGCTTTTTCGGTCTTATTTTGCGATCAAAAGTATGACCACCAGCGTTGGTGAGCCAGTCAATGCGGTGTTCAGTTTCACTCGAGCGTTGCTAAAACTGCTTAAAGATAAAGCCGTCACCCTGATTGTGGTCTTTGATGCCCCCGCCAAAACCTTTCGGCACGAGCAGTTCGAGGATTACAAAGCGGGGCGGGCCAAAACTCCCGAAGATTTGCCTGGGCAACTGGTTCATGTGCAAAAGATCATCGACCTGATGGGAATTCCGCGCATCGAGCAGGCGGGGTATGAGGCCGATGATTTGATTGGCAGCCTGGCAAAACGGGCCGAACTCGAGGGGTACCTTGTGGAGATTTTGACCAGTGACCGTGACAGTTACCAACTGATTTCCGAGCAGGTTAAAGTGATTCGCAGCGACTGGACGCTGATGGATGCCCAAGGGGTGCTGGAAAAATACGGGGTGCGGGTGGATCAGTGGGTGGATTACCGCGCCCTGACTGGCGACTCGAGCGACAATATTCCTGGAGCCAAGGGCATTGGCGAAAAAACCGCCGCCAAGCTGATTCAGGATTACGAAACGCTGGATCACATCCTCGAGGAAGCCCAAAAAGGTACCTTGTTACCGCTCAAAGTGGGCGAAAAAGTACAGGCCAGCCGTGAGGCGGTGTTGTTTAGCCGTGAACTCAGTCAAATGGTCACCACTTTGGCTCTGGATTTGTCTTTTAGTGAGGCGTTGGATCGCCAGTCCCAAACCAACGAACTGATCGAATTCCTCGAGTGGCTCGAGTTTAAAAGCATGGTTGCCGAAGTGCGGGCTTTGGCAGTTTCGCAGGGAAAAATGGTTCCTGCACCTGCGGCCCCTGCCCATAGCCCTTTGTTTGATCTCCCTGCCCTCGAGCGACCCGCTTGGCAAAATCCACAAAAGGATGTGATGTGGGGCTTTAAACTTAGTAAATCCGACGATATGGCGGCAAAGGTATTGGAATATGGCTATGTGGACGGGGGAAATGTGTATGTATCGGATGCCCTCGAGCCTGAACACATGACTGAACACATTGCCGACCATTTTGCAGGTCAAACCCATCTGCATGCGGTAGGAGCCAAATCTTTGGTCACACAACTGGGTTTGCGCGGGGTCTCGCTCGAGGCTGGGGATGATCCACTGCTCATGGCTTATGTGATCGACACCGCCACCATCAACGAAAAGGAATTGGCCCTGCGCTATGCGGGTTGCGAGTGGCCTGGGGGCAGCGGCGAACGGGCGCAACTCAGCGCCACTTTGCGCTCGAGCCTGCCTGAACAGATGAATGCGGAGCAGCAAAAACTCTACCTCGAGATTGAAAAGCCGCTCAGCAATGTTTTGGCCCAAATGGAATTGCGCGGGGTACTGCTGGATGTGCCGTATCTGAAAGCCCTCAGCGACCAGATGGGGGAGCAATTGACTCAGCTCGAGGGGGATATTCACCACCTAGCGGGAAAGGTGTTCAATATCGCCAGCCGAGATCAGCTCGAGAAGGTGCTGTACGACGATTTGGGCCTGTCGGCTGGGGGCAAGAAAACCAAGATTTCGGGTAAGCGTTCCACCGCAGTTTCGGCCCTCGAGCCACTGATTGAGGCGCATTCTGTGGTTCCCAAACTGCTGGAGTACCGCGAGCTTGCCAAGCTGAAAGGCACTTATCTCGATCCCTTGCCCAGCATGGTTTTGCCGCAAACGGGGCGGCTGCACACTACTTTTATGCAAACGTTGGTGTCTACAGGGCGGCTCTCGAGCATCAACCCGAATTTGCAAAACATCCCCGTTCGCAGCGAAATAGGCCGCCAAATTCGCAAAGGTTTTGTGGCGGCAGCGGGTTACACCCTGCTCAGTGCCGATTACAGCCAAATCGAACTGCGGCTGATGGCCCACATTGCCGACGACCCCCAAATGATCCAAGCCTTCCGCGATGGGGCCGACATCCACCGCCGCACCGCCGCGCAGATTTTGGGTATCCAAGAAGATTTGGTGGACAGCCAAGCCCGCCGCGCTGCCAAAACGGTGAATTTTGGGGTGCTGTACGGCATGAGCGCCCACCGATTATCCAAAGAGCTGGGGATTTCGCATAGCGATGCCAAGAAATTTATTGAGCGGTATTTTGGCTTGTATCCAGGAATTCAAACCTATATCCAAAGCACCCTCGAGTTTTGCCGCCAAGAAGGGTACGTGCAAACCTTGCTGGGGCGCAGGCGTTATGTGCCAGATATTGCCTCGAGCAACCACAACACCCGCGAAGCTGCCGAGCGGGTGGCCTACAATATGCCGATCCAAGGCACTGCCGCCGACATTATGAAAATTGCCATGGTACGCCTCGAGCCTAAATTGGTGGAGCTGGGGGCCAAAATGCTGCTGACGGTTCACGATGAACTGGTGGTGGAAGCCCCGCTAGGTCGCACCCTCGAGGTCACGGACATACTGAAAACTGAGATGCGTGGAGCCTATGAATTATCGGTTCCGCTCGAGGTGGAAGTGGGGGCGGGGGAGAATTGGTTTGACGCAAAGTGAGTGAGGGACAGAAGAACTCGAGGGGTGTTTTTACGGATAGAG
>JANYFS010000161.1 GCA_025359705.1 Deinococcales bacterium
CCCTACTGCTTTTCACGGTGTACCTCGAAAAGCGGTGAATGCTTATATCGAACTGCTGATGGTGTGCCATGAGATACGGTACGACTGCCCAAACCCGCACCGAACCGAAATACTTCACCAAAATGCTTTAGAAGAGTTCGAGGAAGTAAAAGCAGAACTCGAGGGTGTAGGGGTATACCTCGACAAGAACTAAAAAAAGCGTTCCAGACGCAGTAAACCGTCGCGGAAGGGTTGGCTTGAACCTTAGAAAGGATCTGAATTCGTCTCAGACGAGATATTTTCCCAAGCTCTCGTCTGGCACATAAATTCAACAAGCTCGCAAAATGCCTCAGAATGATGTCAATCTGTCAACCCCAGACAACCCAAAAGGTGACGATTTTCGCTGTTTTCCGAAAATGAGAATGTGTGCAGGACGGTTTCAGATCCTCTCTTAAACCACCCCTGCCCGCAGTCTGCCACGACGCCAACTAAGGTAACAAAGGCAACACAACCTTCACGGCTGTTGGAAATTGCTCGAGCTTGTAAGGTGAACCCTTTGATGCAGCACTACACTCGAGTGGTACTGGCATGAAAAACCGTGCTGCTTTGATAAAGTGGTTGGCTCCTTCAGAGGCTCAAGATTTTGAGATCGGGGAATCCTTGGGTATAGCGTTTGGGATCGAGGGTCAGGAGTTGATCACATTTAAGTTGGGCATGGGTGCCGATCATAAAATCAGCCAATAACCGTTTGGCTTGAGCATCTCCATTTTTCCGCCTGCGCTGTGCATATTCGGCAAAAGCCTGACCTGTGCGGTTCCAATGCTCGAGGGAGATTTCGGTTTCCACACGGATGCCCGTATCCAACAGAAATTCAGTCAAAATCTGGGGAGTGATGCCTGGAATGGCATGGATCTCGGCATAAACCACCCCGCAAATCACCACTGCCCCCCCTTGCCTAAGTTTGCCCAGCAAGGTGACTAAAGCGGTGCTGCTTGGCTCGAGTGAAAAAAGTGCCGAGATGATGTTGGAATCCAAGGCAGTTTTCAACTTTCGTCCCGTAACTCATTTTGCCAAGCGATGGCCTCTTCCAAAGAAGTCATCCCACCTAGTTTTCCAGCCCATTTCTCAAAGGGATTGGGGTCGGCGGTATAACGCTTCATGATGGTGGTACCATTCTCGAGGATAAATTCGATTTGATCCCCTTCCCGCAAACCCATTTGCCTACGAATATCGATGGGTACGGTGATCTGACCTTTTCCAGTGAGGGTTGCTTTGGCCTGCATCGCTACTCCTTTAAAGTAATTCCTTGAATCAAGGATAGCAAAGTAAGGAAATAACTGCAACCTCGAGCCACACTTAAGCGATCCGCACTCGTTTGCGTACAGGCACTCGAGGGAGGGGAGCATAAACCTGTTCCACCGAATCCGCCACCATCAGGCAGTCAATCAAGCCACCGCGCACCCGCACCGCGAACCACTCAGGATTCACCCGCTCGAGTACCGCTGGAGTGGCCCGCACCACCATCAGGAACGGGGGAACTTTGCTTCTCGAGGGATGAATGGCAATCCGAAGTTCCCCAGTGGTTTTGTCCGCACGCAAGAGATGTCCAATCAACTCAAAGGAACAACTATTGGGAGACACTGCCTTGCGAACGCTGGCAAGCTCGAGGGGTGTTTTGATTTTACCGTTCGTTCATGTGTACTCGAGGGTAGGTGCGAGCGGTGACACGTTGTCCAAGCCATTTTTCAGGAATCTCAAAAACTTCCAAGCCTTGGACTCGCGGCCCGGCCCGCGAGGCGGAGTTGGCCCGAGAGGTGCCGTCTTAACTCCAAGACGTGCCGTAGTTGGGCCAAGACAGCGGGTAATAACCAACTACTGCCCAACCGGTGAGGATTAAAACGGCCTGGTGAGGCAAGGGTTGTAAGGGGACCATATTCCTTACAGATTACTCGAGCCTACCCTTGAGCGGGTGCGGGATGGGATAGGGGGGGTTTTGGGTGTAGCTCGAGAGGGTGTTGGATTGGGTTGCTGGCTCGAGGTGATGTTGTTCGAGTCCATAAAATGACTACATATTATGGTAGCCTGTAGTCACTTTATGGATAACTTGATGCCGCTGTCTTGGCCCCAAAACGTCACCTCACAGGACGGGCCGCTCGAGTCTCTACTTCAGCAAAATGGGGGCTGGCTAACCCACCGCCAAGTGGTGGACGCTGGATTTGATCCACACCTGCTAAACAAAGCCGAACTCGAGGGCAAACTCGAGCGGTTGCAACGTGGGGTCTACCGTGCAGTAGATGCCCTACCCGTGGGCCACGATGATTTGCTCGAGGTGCAATTGCGCTTCCCACATGCCATTCCCTGCATGGTCTCGGCACTCTCTTTTCATGGTCTCACCGTACAAAATCCCAGCACGGTGGAAATTGCGGTCACTCGAGGCCGCCATGCACCCAAGTTGGACTATCCCCCACTCACGGTTTATACCTTTGGTGCGTGGTATTTCAGCTATGGACTCGAGCACTACCCATTGGGAACACACTTTTTACGAACCTACACCCCCGAAAAAACCTTATGTGATCTGTTGCGCTTTGAGAAACGTTTGGGCAAAGAGATTTTCCTCGAGGGATTAAAAAACTACCTTCGCGCTCGAGCAGGCCATAAAGTCAATATTCCCCTGCTGTTGGAAGCAGCAAAGGTTTGCAAGGTGGAAGCCAAAATGAAGGCAACCCTCGAGGTGTTGCTGTGAGCGAATCTGCTCCCTCAAGGGCGGCACTCGAGTCCTTATTGGCAAAGCTGCGCCACCGCGCTCGAGCACAGGGTTTACGTCCAGATCTGGTGTTTCACCTGTATGTCCATGAACGCTTTTTGGCGCGTTTGGCCTCGAGTGCCTACCAAGATCATTTCATCCTCAAAGGTGGCCTCAATCTGTACAGCCGTTTGGGGAATTTAGCTCGGCCCACCACCGACATCGATTTGGCAGGCCGTGGAATGCCCGCAACCCCTGAAGCCTTGTCCAAGGCCGTGCTGGAAATCATGGCACTTGAGGCAGGTGATTTGGTGCAATTTCGTGCGGAAACCCTGCGTATAGACACCATTTTGGCAGAGGCCAAATACGGCGGGTTAAGGCTCGAGTTTGATGCTTGGGTGGGTAGCGCTCGGCAACTGTTGCAGTTGGATGTGTCCTTTGGCAACACCATTACCCCAGCTCCCATCACCCTTGAGTTCCCTGCATTGCTCGAGAAACAGGGGCATTTCCTGTTGGGCTATCCGCTCGAGACCATCTTGGGAGAGAAAACAGCAGCGAGTGTTGAACTTGGTGAAGCCAATACCCGCCAAAAAGATTTCTACGACCTGCACCAACTCAGTTTGCTCACAGGTTTTGAAGCAAGTGGAGTACGAACCGCACTCGAGCGTACTTTTTCGTCGAGGGACTTGGATCTATCTCGAGCCATTCCCATCCTCGAGGGCGTGGCACAAAGTTCCGATATGGCCCAACGCTGGGCAACCTATTTGAAGCGAAATAGGTTGCAATCCGTGGCACGTTTTCCAGAGCTAATGACTCGAGTGCTGCTTTTTCTGGCTCCATTGCTCGAGAATAGCGCTCGAGGGAAATGGATGCCTGAGCGGCAATGCTGGCTGGAATGAGCTATTTCTCTATATCGACTCATTTGCACATTTGATCATTTAAGCAAATCTACACTTACACATTTGCTTAAATGATCAGACCTTACATGCAACAAACTTCTCGAGGGTTGAAGTTCAGATAGCTCCACGAGTGCGGAAAATGTATTTAAACATTTGATCATTTAAGCAAATCCACACTTACACATCTATTGTATTGATCAAATACACCTTTAAACAAATCTACTGTTCTTGTGCCTCGAGAACAACGGCATCACGCAAGGCTGGATCGGCCTCGAGCAACCGAAGCGCTCCCCTCAAGAGTTGAGCTGCATCCACGCCCGATTCCACCGCAAGCCGCTTTAGAAACAAGTGTTGAGCAGCATCGAGGTCGAGTGAAAACCGTTTCCGTTTTATGGGAAGGGTCACAGGTATTGGCGCAATAACGTCCTCCACCACTCTCTCCTCGAGGGGGGCCACTGAATCCTCGGCTGTTGAGATAGGTCTGGCACTTCCTGCGGCTTGACGCATCCGATTCAAAACATCTTTGGCTCCGCTCATGGGGTCATAACTGCCTTTCCGTAAGTGTATAAATCTACCCTACGGCTTGTTTTTGTTCCTGCCCTGAACACCCAACGGCATTCATATCTGGCAAGGCGTGACTTTCCGAGTGGCCTCTCGGTAGCAATAGCGGCCCAGCCCGTGAGGTGCT
>JANYFS010000562.1 GCA_025359705.1 Deinococcales bacterium
CCTCTTCACATTCGGTTGATCCGACAAAATGAAGGGCGCACCCCGCTCGAGGGCTTGCAAGATATATCGGTTGCCGTGTTCATACTCGCCTGCCAGCGCCACAAAAGCGGTTTGCACGTCCACCTGCCTCGAGTCGAAGGTGATGCGGGTGGCGCAAGGGGTGTGCGAATCAAGGGCGGGATCAAGAAAGGTACTGGGGATGATTTGGGTGAGGGTATGGGGATCGATCATGGTTTTAGACTTGGGTATGCACGGCTTTCAACATCTGCCGAATGGCTCCCACATGATAGGCAGTGTGGGCATTGAGATCGCAGAGCAGAGTTATTTTGCGGTTGGTGAGATCGCAACCCTCCAGCCACTGGGTTAGGGCGCTAAACTGCTGGCCCAAACGGGTTTGTAGGGCTTGCCAAGCGGCATCGTCTACGGTTTGATGTGTCCAACTCTGCACCCAATCGGGGCTGGGTTTTTCTGCTTGTAACCACAACAATCCAATCTCGAGGGTGTAGCAAACATGCTCGAGGTGTGCGGCAATGCTGTTGCCATGAACGCTCTGGGAAACTTGAACGGCGTTCAGTGGCTCGAGGCTGGGAAACAGTCCTTCAAACCAGTGTTCACCCGTTTTGCCTTGAAAAGTCTCCGAAAGGCTATCCAGTAAAGCGGTTTTTAGTTCGGCAAGCTCAGTAATTTGGGTAGGATTCATGGACTAAATCCTACTTAAATTCTTACTCGAGCGTCACCAAATAATCGTACAAATCGGGGCCACCCGCGTGAACTTCCAGCTCGAGGCTGGGTAGGGCTTCGGAAATGCGGCTACTCAGGGCCAAAACCCGCTCGTCATCCACATTGGGGCCTGTAAAAATCATGCATAGCTCATGCTTGACATAGGCCGATTTCAACATGCTGATCACCGCATCTTCGGGGCTTTCCCCCGCAAAGGCCAGTTCGTCATCCTTCAGACCGATCACTTGGCCCTCAATAATGTGGAATTGACCGATGTCCACGGTGCGCGAAGCCCGTGTCACCTCGAGGGTGATCACCTTGGCGGCGGCTTCTTGCATCACGGGCAGCAGTTCTTGCGCTTTGACGCTCGAGTCAAAATTCAGAATCGCTCCCAAGCCTTGACCTAAAGTTTTACTGCTCAGAATAATGGCTTTGCCGCCCAGCAATTCGGCGGCTTTTTGGGCTGCCATCAATACATTTTTATTGTTGGGCAGCACAATCACTTCTTTTGCCGAAACCGAACGCACCGCGTCCACAATGTCTTGTACGCTGGGGTTTTGGGTTTGCCCCCCAGAGACCACTCGAGCGCCCAATTTACGGAAGATTTTGACCAAACCGTACCCCGTGACCACTGCCACCACCCCCGACAACGGCATCATTTCTTCGGCCCTCGAGGTGCTGCCCGCCATTGCCAGAATTTCGGTGTGCTGCTCGGACATATCTTCGACTTTGGTGCGAATCATATGCCCATAACGGGCCACGGTAGAAAGCAGTTCGTCGGGTTCGTTGGTGTGAATATGACCCTTAACATAGCCTTCGGCCCCCACCACCAGCAGGCTATCGCCAAAAGGTGTGACCAATTCGCGGATTTTCTCCACGCTCACCGTGGCTTTTTCCATCAAGAATTCGGTACAGTAGCCAAATTCTTCGTTTTCAAATTGATCTTGGGCGTAGCTTTCAATCACGGGGGCTTCGGGTAAGGCTTTGCCCTCGAGCGAAGCGGTGAACCCCTCGAGGAAATACAAATAACCCTGCCCACCCGAATCCACTACGCCTGCTTGTTTCAGCACAGGCAACAAATCTGGAGTGGAATCCAGCGCCTTTTGCCCGCCGATCAAGGCGTGCTGCAACATCTCGAGGACATCGGTGCTTTTGGAGTTCCGCGCGGCCTCGGCAATGCCTTTGGCTACGGTCAGGATGGTGCCTTCTACCGGTTTCATCACAGCCGCGTAGCCCAGATCTTTGGCCCGCTCGAGCGCCTTTGCCAAGGTTTTGGCATCCACTTTGGGGTGGTCACGCAGGGTTTCGGCAAAACCCTTGAGCAACTGACTGAGAATCACCCCACTGTTTCCCCGTGCGCCCAGCAATGCGCCATAGGCAATGGCCCGTGTCACCGATTCCATTTTATTGGTTTCGCAGGTGTCCAGTTCGCGGCGCACGCTTTGCAAAGTCAGGTGCATATTGGTACCCGTGTCACCATCTGGCACAGGGTAGACATTCAGCGCATTGACCTGATCTTTATAGACGCTCAGCCAATCGGTAGCGTAGCGCACTGCCGCAGCAATTTGCTCGGAATCCAAATACTCATTCCCATGTTTAGCCATATGTTCAGCCATTGGAAACCCCTACCGCATGAACAGTAGTGCGCCCCAGCTCGATACCCGCTAGGGTTTTGGTGGCATGTTCTACTCGGTCAGTGATGTTGCGGGCCACGGTGGGAATATTGACCCCATAAGCCATCACCACATATAAATCTGCGCTGTAGGTTCCTTTTTCTTTATCCTTGCTCAGCAATACACCCTGGCTCGAGTCGGCACGGCGCAAGATCTTAAGGATGCCCTCGCGCAAATTGGCGGGAGCCATACCCACGACCCCAGGGACTTCGTGGGCAGCCAAGCCGATTAAGGAGACCAATGCTGCTTCGGTGATGGTAATTGTTCCTTTCATAAGTCTTCCTAGCATACCCAAATTTGGTGAGAGGTCGCGCTCGAGCAGGGCTTGAGCTGTCACAACATCCCCTCGAGCGCCCCAATGCACGAGACTGCCAACTCTTTTGCTATAATCATAGGCAAAAAGTATGAGGTAAAAAATATGCTAACGTTTGTCGCCAAAATATGTTCATTCACCGAAGACCAAGATTCAAACGCGCTCATTCTTGCTTTAGGGGATGATCCCATTGCGCCCACTCGAGTCTTGATGTTACAAAAATCGATTGAACTGGACGAGCAAGATATTGAATTGGGGATGGATACTTACTGCATTATGCTTAATCATGGGCCAACTTTTTATGGAGGCATTGAGAAATATTTTCTAAACAGAACCAAACTTGAGCTGGTTTTATCACATGATTGCCAAGATGAATTGGGCATTTCTGGGGTGTTGATTGGTTTGTCTCTTTCGGATTCAGAATTTTGGCAACTGAGTAATGGTCTTACTCAAATTTTTGAGGATGCTCGAGAAAAACCAGAATTTCTTGATTGAAATATGTAAATCTTCACCGTCGAGCTTAACCATGTATTTACAGACCCCAAGCCCCGCTCGAGCAAACGTTATACTGGGGCAAAATGTCGAAGCGTACTCTTGTTCTTTCCACTGGCGGCACTGGCGGTCACATTTATCCTGCGGTGGCCCTAGCCCGCGAACTTCTCCCTCGAGGTTTTGATATTGCCATGATTGGGCAATTGGGGGGGATGGAAGAAAAGATCGCCTTAGAAGAAGATCTGCCTTTTTATGGGGTTCATGCGGGCAAAATAGACCGCAGCAAACCCAACCCCCTCGAGCTGATTCAAGCGGGTAAAGGATTGCTCGAGGCACGGGCCATTTTGAAAAAGCTCGAGCCGTTGGCGGTGGTGGGCTTTGGTGGTTTTGCCAGCCTGCCAGGGATTTTGGCGGCGCAGAACTTGGGCATTACTACGGTGCTGCACGAGCAAAACGCCAAAATGGGCCTGACCCAGCGCCTGGCCCAACGCAAAGCCAGCCTGATTGCCACGGCCTACCAAGATGTAGCGGGAACGGGTGGCAAAAAAGTGCGCTGGGTGGGGATGCCCATTCGGGAAGAACGGATGCCCAGGCGGGTGGCCCTCGAGAAGTTGGGATTGCAAGATGGCCCGATTACCCTATTGGTGATGGGCGGCTCGCAGGGCAGCATGGCCCTGAATACCCAAGTTCCCGCCGCGCTCGAGGCTGCTTTTGGCAAAGAAGGTTTGCTCAGGCGCAGCTCGAGAAGTGTGCAGGTAATTCACTCGAGCGGACGCAACCATCTGGCAGCGGTGGCCCCCACAGTGCAGCATTTGCCTTGGTACCGAGTGCGGGGCTTTGTGGACGCGGTTTCAGCCTGGAGCTGCGCCGATATTGCCATCACCCGGGCGGGAACCGGAACCCTAGGCGAAGCGGCTTTTCACGGGGTTCCACTGGCGATGATTCCTTTGCCCTCGAGCGCCGAAAATCATCAGCTCGCCAATGCCAAATCGGTGGAAAGTGCGGGCGCGGGGCGAGTGGTGGAACAAGAATTTATCTCGCATTTGTCTTTGGTGGTCCTCGACATGCTCACTCGAGAGAATTTGCTGGAAATGCGCCAAGCTGCCCTGAGTTTAAGCCCCGCTGGAGCCGCCGCACGGCTTGCCAACGAACTCGAGGGGTTGGTTAATCTGGCTGCAAAGTAGGTTTTGAGTTTTCCGTGGTTCGTTTTTCGTTGGGATTGGAGCGCTCGAGGGTGGTTTATTTCAAGTTTTCTTGTGCTGTGACCCTGCAAATACAAAAACTTTTTCTTACCCTCTTACCTCGAGTCCCTCTTGCCTTTACCCATCCTCGAGTCCCTGAATCACCCGCTCGAGTGCATCCACCACCACGGGGTCAAAGTGCCGTCCCGATTGGGCGCGGATTTCGGTCATGGCCTCCTCGAGCGTCCAAGCTTGTTTGTAGGGGCGTGCGCTGGTTAGGGCATCCAGCACATCCACTACCGCCACAATACGGCCCTCGAGCGGGATTTCTTCGCCTTTCAAGCCCTTGGGATAGCCCGTGCCGTCCCATTTTTCATGGTGCGACAGGGCAATTTGTTCCGCCATCTCGAGCAGCGCACTGCCCCCCTGCTCGAGCATTTTGGCCCCTGCGATGGTGTGGCCTTTCATAATTTCGTATTCCTCGAAGGTCAGCTTGCCTGGTTTGTGCAAAATGGTGTCCGAAATGGCGATCTTGCCCACATCGTGCAAGCGGGCCGCTAGGCGCAAGGTATGCACCAAATCGGCCCCAAGGCCCAGCACTTCGCCCACCTGTGCGGCGCGGTTGCCTACCCGCAAGGTGTGTTGGCCCGTATCGGTGTCACGGAATTCGGCGGCGATAGACAGTTTCTCGAGGGTTTCCAAATGGGCAGACTCGAGCTGATTGGTGCGTTCCAAAACCAAGCGCTCGAGTTCTTCCCCACGCAGGCGGTCTATTTCGGCTTGGGTTTGCACCTGCTCGAGTTTGCGTTGGGCTACCAGCACTTTCAGTTGACGTTCGGTGGCTTCGGTGCGAATACTCAACTCGAGCCGATGGGCTTCTTTGGCATGTT
This sequence comes from Deinococcales bacterium, assembly GCA_025359705.1. GTDB lineage: Bacteria > Deinococcota > Deinococci > Deinococcales > Deinococcaceae > JACMOA01. Next base: position 5,270 of record JANYFS010000562.1, read on the forward strand.
TGTAAGCATTTGGGTAATCCTCGAGCGATAAATAGGTTCGCTCGAGGTCTTGGTGGGTGGTGTGAATTTCATTGACTGCTTGTAGCGATTCAAATATAGAAAGCGCTGAATGATGATGTCCTATAGCTTGATTATACGAACCTTGAGCTTGGGCAATGCGTCCCGCCAGGCGAATTGCACTGGCCTCTCGAGGGTGTAAGTTTTGAGCTATTGCAGCTTCCAATGCAGATTTTTGATATTTTTGTGCAGTGAAATAATTTTCCAGATGGAGATGCACAAGTCCCAAATTGATATAAATTGCAAGAGTATATTTTTCCATTTTATGCTCGACTGATTCTTGTAAAGTGTATTCAAGTTTTGGAATCAAAATTTCAAAAAGATGCCGTGCTTGTTGTTTTTCTCCTTTCTCAATAAGAGAGTCGCCCCAGTTTTGATATACACCTTGTAAATTAAGCGAAGATTGCACCGATAAAGCGATAAGTCCTTCGGATCGAGCGAGTAGTTCAGCCTGCTCAAAAGCAGCCACGGCTTCTTCATACCGTTCGAGGTGATCCAATGTGCCTGCCAATTGACACAGAACCCTGACTTCATCTCGAGGGATCGCCAAGGCTCGAGCAATTTTCAAGGCAATTTCACAACTCTCCAAAGATTTTTCATAGTTACCCAGCTCACGGTACAAAAGACTTTGAACCGACTGACATAATAAAGACACATCATCCAAAGGTTCATTTTGCAAAAGATATTGTGCCTCAAGCACCGATTCCAAACTTTCGATGTAGGCATGGTGTCGGCTCAGCAAAAGGCTACGTCTAACCAAAATGCGCCCAAGCCAGCGTTTTTGCCCTTCCTGTCGTGCAACCTCAATGGCTTGGGTCAGTAATTCATTCAACTCGAGGTCGTCCCGATTTTGCGCCAACCACGCACCAAGCCGAAGGTCAGCTTGCCCGAGCCATTCGGAGATGGGAGTGAAAGGTGCAAAGGGTAGTTGTGCCATGTTTATCTGGCCTATTTTAGATGAATTCTTGATGCCAACGGTGATGGTGCATCACAATAAGCATTTTTGATAATGAACATTTTATTAAGAGATTATTGTAATGAGTTTTGGGTGTAAGATCATTAAAGAAGTGTCTATGTCGATCTATATCTTCAAATGAGAGGCGTTCGTTGGTGTACCTCTCGGGGAGAAAATCATGAAACCAGTTCTGGTGGCTTGTTTGATTACCGTCGCATTAACCACATGGACGAGTTGTGGGAGCAGTACCCCAAGTAATCCCATTATCAATCCTCCACCTACGGGTGACGACTTTGGTAAGGGTGCAGTTCTTGACTTAGACTTGGATGGTTTCCCAGTTGCGGTGGGCGACTTTGGGGCCAACCCTGTTGCCCTGCCCAAGAGCATCGACCTGAGCGCCAACTTACCTGCGGTGGGCAACCAAAAAGGCTACGGAACCTGTGTGGCCTGGGCCACGGGCTATTATCTCAAAACCTATTTGGACGCTCGAGATAACAACCTTGAAACCGCCGCACTCAACTCGAGCAATACGTTCAGCCCTTCGTTTTTGTTCCGTTCCATTCCAGACAGCCTCAAAGGGGCAGACTGCAACGGAACCAACATCGACAAGGCGCTCGAGGCCATGAAAACGGGCGGGATTGCGCCACTCAGTGCCTCGCCCAATTTTAGCAATACCAAAGGGCAACCTGGTGAATGTGATAACACCACGGTCAGCTCGAGCGAGAAAAACGCCGCCGCAAACAACAAAATAGACCGCTATTTTAGGCTAAACCCCATCACCCCCCAAAGCATCAAAACCGAACTTGCCGCAGGGCGACCCGTGGCAGTGGGCATTTTGGTGGGTAAAAGCTTTACGGGCTATACCGGTGGGGTAATTTCTTCGGATACGGGTGAGGGTGGTCACGCCATGCTCTTGGTCGGTTACGACGATAGCAAAGGGGCCAACGGCGCATTTAAAGGGGTCAATTCTTGGGGCAACAAATGGGGCGAGTCGGGCTTTTATTGGATCGACTATAACTATTTGGTCAAATCGGTGAAAGAGCGCGGGGGAAATGCTTTTGTAGCCTACAATCCCAAAGCTCCCGAGCCTGTTAATCCCCCCATCGACAATGAAAACAAACCCAACCTCACATTGTACACTCCCAATATTGCTTATACCTACACTGCCAATGGTTTGGATTTAATCTGGGATATGGTCAACACTGGCGACAAAGATATTCCTAACAGCGCGAAGTATTATGTATATTTTGTGTATGTCAATGATAACGATGCCTCCGACTTTGTTTTGGACAACTCTCTCGAGTTTGGGCGCACCGATGCAAAGCCCAATAAATTTAATTTTGATGTGGGTAATAACTTTGCTATGAACGTTGCTTTGGCTTCTGGAGATACCCTAGCCGAGAAAATATTCGGCAGTGCCGATAAAAATATAGATTCACCTTTGGGGGTACCCAATAGAGTCTCGGGGAATTATCGATTGTGGGTAATTATTAGTAAAAATTTAGATGAATCCGATTACGACGACAACTACCTTTACACCGAAGAAACTTTAAAAGTGGTCAATAGCAGTTTCCAAACCAGTACCCTTGGTTCAACCTCCTCGAGCGGAACCTTAAAACTGGCTTCACTTCGTGCAAAAACCTCCAATTACCGCTACGAAGATTTGGTTCCTTTGTTTGACCGAATCAAAGCCCAAGGCAAATTACAATTGCAAACTCGAGCGGCAAATAAGGCAATACCCAGCCTCTCAAGCGTGCTTAAATCGAGCATTCCTAAATAATGCAGCACATAAAAATCGTGGTTTTGGCGGTGCTGCTGACCTCTGGCGCAGCGGCATTACCCATTCGACAAATTTATGATGCGCTGAATTCGGGAAAAGCGGTGCAGCTCGAGGGGGTCACGCTCGAGGGCAATTTGGATTTTGCCAAATTAACGGGCTTTGAACGCACGGGAACCACGTTTCAGAGCAAATATCTCGAGGGCAATTTTTTCTGCCGCCGTTGCACCTTTACGGGGGATTTTTCGCTCGAGGGTTTGGATCAATATCTCACCTTTCGCAAAACCTTTACCTGCCTCGAGTGCGTGTTCAAGGGAAAATTCAGTCTTCCCAACTCGAGGTTTATGGGCGGCTTGAATCTGGCGGGTTCCAAATTTGAGAAAGCTGTGGATCTGTCGGGTACTCGAGTGGACAGCGATGCGGTTTTGGATGGGGTGGTTTTTGCCCTTGAGTCCAACTTTTCTTTGGCGGTGTTTGGCGGGGATGCCTCGTTTTTCAAAACCCGTTTTGGCGGCAATGTCAATCTGCAAAATGCCCGTTTTTTGGGGGATGCCCTTTTTCGAGCGGCGCAGTTTGCCAAATACGCCGACCTGTCCTACGTGCAGGTTCGCGGCCTCACCGCCTTGGGCGAGGCAAATTTTATGGGACGGGTGGACTTTAGCCGCGCCACCCTCTCGGGCCGTTTGGAACTGCGTGGAGCCACGTTTGCACAAGGGATGGATTTTCAGAGCAGCACCGTGGTGCAGGCGGCGGACTTTGGCGACACCGCGCTAAACGGAACATTTAACTTCGCTCGAGCGGTATTTTTGTCAGGCAAACCCGATTTGGCGGGTGCGGTGAAGGGCGCGGGATTTGTCTTGCTCGAGAAGTGAAGCGTTTTGAGTTTTTCGAGGTTCGTTTTTCGTTTAGAGATAGGTGGCTCGAGAGCTATACAAATCAAATTTTCTCCCCCTGGGCGCAGCGTGCATCGCGTGCATCGCAGGGAGCCTACATTTTTTGTTTCTTGTTTTTACGCTCGAGATTTGTTTAAGCACGTTAAACTTTTTCGATACCCCTCCTGACAATTTCGGTAAACTGGGGTTCGGCGTTTATTTGCTATGGCTTGGCGCAGTTAAGGAGAATGTTCGAATGCACTATCACATGATGGGGATCGGGGGAATTGGGGTTAGCGCCCTAGCTCGATTTCTCAAACACCATAATCACCGCGTTTCGGGTTGCGACTCGAACGCTACGGGCGCGGAAGCGGTCAAGCTCCAGAGCGCGGGTTTTGAAGTTTTGCAAGGTCACTCCCCCAATCACATTGGTTCAGATGTGGACGCTTTAATCATCTCCACCGCCATCCCAATGGATCACCCCGAAGTGCTGGCGGCCCTCGAGCGAAATATTCCTGTGCAGTACCGCATTCAGGTTTTGGGCGATCTACTCGAGACTGCAACTTCGGTGGGGGTGATCGGAACCCACGGCAAAACCACCACCTCGAGCATGATTGCGGTGGCGCTGCTGGGCGCGGGCCTTGATCCCAGTGCGCTGATTGGCAGCACCTTGCTCGAGCTGGGCGGCTCCAATATGCGAATTGGCACGGGGCCACTGGTGGCAGAGCTGGACGAATCCGACCCGCGCTTTCAGGATCTGCGCCCCAAAATCTGCGTGCTGACCAACCTCGAGGCGGATCACATTGGTCTTCCTGGCGATCTGCGCCCCAATTTCAGTTGGGAATCCCTCGAGCAATTGCAGGGAGCTTTTGAAGGGTTTTGTAGCCACCTCGAGACGGCAATTTACTGTTTGGATTGGGACAAAGCCAATCTGCAACAAGTCTCGAGCGGAGCCAAAAAGCAGATTTCCTACGGTTTAAAAGACGGCGCAGATTACCAAGCTGTGAATGTGCAATACCAAGATTTCGGCTCGAGCTTTACCGTGCTGCATGAGGGTCTCGAGCTGGGGCGGGTGCATTTGAATGTTCCTGGCGAATACAACCTGCACAATGCCCTGGCTGCCCTGACCGTGTGTGATCTGCTGGGTGCGGATTTTGCCCAAGCCGCCGCCGCCCTCGAGCGGTTTAGCGGTGCAGGCCGCCGCTTCGATCATAAAGGAACCCTAAACGGTGCCTTGATCGTAGACGACTATGCCCACCATCCCACCGAAGTCGCGGTGTTGCTCGAGGCTGCCCAGCGCAGCGGGCGCAGAGTGCGGGTGGTGTTCCAACCCCACCGCTATTTACGCACCGCCCAAAGCTGGCTCGAGCTGGCCCATACCCTGATGCCCGCCGACGAAGTGATCTTGCTGGATATCTACGCCGCAGGTGAAACCCCCATTGCAGGCATCCACGCCCAAAACATCAGCACCGCCATGCAAGCAAAAGGCCACCCGAGCGCCCATTATCTGGGCGACTTTGAAACCGCCCTAAACCACCTCGAGCTAGACCTGCACCCCAACGACCTGATCCTGACCGTGGGGGCAGGAAGCATCACCACCTTTGGCCCAATGTTGCTCGAGCGGGCAAGGATTGAGGGCGAAAAGATCAATCGGGAGAAACCGAAAGAGCGAGAAGACGGGAGAAAAATATGAAAATCGAACACCTCCCCCTCTCTCGCCTGACCACCCTTGGCGTGGGTGGCGTTTGTGAAGTCTGGACGGTGGAAACCCTCGAGGAGTTGTTGCAAGCCATGTCTGCGCCCTACCGCATTTTGGGCGGTGGCTCGAATCTGGTGGTTGCCGACGGCGGTCTGCTCGAGCGGGTGATTCGTTTGGGCGGCATCTACAACCAAACCGACCTCGAGCGCGACGCTTCCCTCTCGAGCGAGACCCAACACATCACGGGTTGGATTGGGGGCGGGCGGCCCTTGCCTGGTCTGATTCGGGCCGTGCGCGAGCGTAGCCTGTCAGGACTCGAGGGGCTGGTGGGCATTCCTGCCCAAGTCGGCGGCGCGGTGTGGATGAACGCAGGAACCCGTTACGGCGAAACCTTTGATGCCCTGCACAGCTTAGAAATCGTTACCCCAGAAGGTGCGAAAATCTACGCCCCAGAAGAACTTACCTTCGGATACCGCACCAGCGGAATTCCCCGCAACCATATTGTCACGCGGGTTCGCCTCAAACTTTCGCGCTCGAGTCCCGAACAGATCCTCGAGCGGGAACAGGCTGCCGACCTCGCCCGCAAAGGCCAACCCAAAGCCCGCACCGCTGGTTGCGCCTTTAAAAATCCCACCCTCGAGGGGAAAAAGGTCAGCGCAGGTCTGCTGATCGACCAAGCGGGCCTCAAAGGATTACAAGTCGGACAAGCTCTCATTTCGCAAGAACATGGTAACTTTGTAATCAATCTGGGCGGCGCAAGCGCCTCTGATGTCAAAACCCTGCTCGAGCAGGTAGAGGAGCGGGTTGGGGTTCCGCTCGAGTGGGAATATGAGCTGTGGGAATGAGTTAAGAGGGTAAGAGAATAAGAAAAAATCTTTTAATCTTTTAATCTTTCGTAGGGGCGGGCCGCTGGCTCGCCCGCTCAAATGTACAAAATAAACCCTCTCGAGCAATCCAATCTTTTCAACGAATAACGGATAACAAATAACGAATAACGAATAACGAATAACAGACGACAAAACACCCATGAAAATCTCCCCTCGAGCCATGTACTTTTTAATTCCTTTACTGCTGATTGCACTGTTGGGCGGCATTACCTTGTTTTATCCTCGAGTCACCCCTGCAACCGTCACGATTACGGGGTTAAAGCACCTCGAGCGGGATGTGATTTTGGGGAAAATGGGGTTGCTCACCCCTCGAGCGTGGTTATGGTACGGTGAGAAAGACGTAAAAAGTCTTTTACTAAACCCTTGGATTGCGGGAGCTAAAGTGGTCAAACATTTTCCAAATCGGCTCGAGGTGGCAATCACCGAGCGGGTTCCTTTTGCGCGGTTTAAAACCCCCACGGGGGAAAGTGTGGTGGCTCGAGATGGGGTACTCTTACCTGATGCAAATAACATCCATAATGGGGCTTTAATCTCGGGATGGGGCCAAGATCGGCGGCTCGAGGCGCTCGAGGTGATTGCTACTTTGGATGGTTTTCAGGTCAAAGAAGTGGTCTATTCACCATCAGGCTTGAGAATATCCACCAAGCAAGGTAGCCTATGGTGTGAATCACTCGATTCTCTTTATAAATATGCCCGTAAGGTCACTGGGCTTAAGGATCAGATGACTGATAATCAAAGCAACACCAAACAGAACAGCACCAAACAGAACAGCACCAAACAAATCAATATCTACCCTTGGGGGGTGAGTGTAACTCAATGAAGGAGACCCGAATACTGGTCGGCCTTGACATCGGTACCACCAAGATCTGTACGGTGATTGGTGAATTGATGTCGGATGGATCGCTGGACATCATCGGTGAAGGCACGGTTTTTAGCGATGTCATGAAAAAAGGCACGGTGGTCAACCTCGAGCGCACCACTGCTGCCATTCGTCAAAGTATCGCACTGGCAGAGCGAGTGGCGGGTGTCACCGCGCACGAAGTGTTTGTCAGTGTCAGTGGGCCACACATTAAAGCCCTGACCAGTCATGGTTTGGCTGCCATTCGCCGAAACCAA
>JANYFS010000570.1 GCA_025359705.1 Deinococcales bacterium
CCTGCGGTTTTGGCCTGCTGTGCCAACTCGAGCAAGCGACTTGCTAGCGGTTCTAGCGCCAAAGAAATCCCACCAAAATATAGGATCTGTGCCGCTTCGAGCCAGCCTATGGGCAGTTTTTGGGGATCAAAAGATTGATCGGCAGCGCCCTGACGCAAGAAAAAATACTGCGGTGGATGGGTTTCGGGAACCATCGCCAGCAGTGGAGGGGCTTTAATCTGTTGCAGGTAACGCAAATCCAAACCCGCCTCGAGCGAAGCATTTTTGAGGGCTTCCCCAAACACATCCTGTGAAACTGCCACCGCAGAGCCACTGGGAATGTTTAACCTCGAGACCACTCGAGCCACATTCCAGCCCGCCCCCCCTACTCGAGCGATCCAGATATCGGGATGGGTTTCGGATTGGGTACGGATCATATCGGTGAGTGCTTCACCTGTAGAAATAAATTGAGCCAGAGATGGAGCCGAAGACATGGGTGTTTCTCCTATACAGCAAGAGCCTATACAGCAAAAGAAGGTCTTTAGAACAGAAAAAGAAAGTCCCTCGAGCATTCCGCACTCGAGGGAAAGGCCAAAAACCAAATTTAACCCTTAACCGCCCCAGAAGTCAAACCAGAGACAATATTGCGTTGGAATACCAAAACCAAAATAATCAAGGGGATGGTCACCAGAATACTGGCAGCCATAATATTTCCCCAAGGCTGATCATATTGGCTAGATCCCGAGTAATTGGCAATCACTACAGGCACAGTGCGGTTACTGCTGGTAAAAGTGAGCGCAAATAGATATTCGTTCCAAGCATTGATAAAAGCTAGCAAACCTGTGGTCACAAGTGCGGGCATCATTACTGGAAACAGCACCAAAAATAAGGTTTGCAGTGGGCTTGCTCCGTCCACTTGGGCAGCTTCCTCGAGTTCGGCAGGGATTTCGCGTACAAAGCTGGTCAGTACCCAAACCGTAAAAGGAATGGTAAAAATGAGGTAACTAAGAATAAGACCCAGTGGATTATTATACAAATTGGCTTGACGAATTAAAGTAAACAGTCCCGACAATACTGCAATTTGAGGGAACATACTCACTGCCAGCACTACATACATAATTGCGCCCTTGAAACGAAATTTAAAGCGACCTAAAGCGTAAGCAGCGAATGATCCAAACAGCAAGCTAATAGCGACTGCGCCCGTGGCAACCAAGATACTGGTAAAAAACCCTTTGATGAAATTGGGGTTTTGCAATACATTAGTATAATTTCCCAAAGTCCACTCCGAAGCCAAAAATTGTAGGGGTGGTAAATAAATTGCACTCGAGTTTTTAAGGCTCGTGATCACGGCCCAAACAAAAGGGAACAACAGGTAGAAAGCAATAGCCAAAACCAAAGCATAAAATGCAACACTTTTTATCATTTCAAAGGTTGGATTTTTCTTAGAGCGCTTGCGTACACTTACAGTCGAGGTCATAGAATTTCCTTTAAGCATGGTGCCAAAGGTGATGGCAAAGGTGGTGGAAAAGATGGTGGAAAGAGAGCGTGTGCAGATTAGTCGAACTTGACTTTAAGGGTAGTGACATAGGCAACCGTAACCGCCATGATAATGGCAAAGATCAAAACTGCAACTGCACTGCCATAACCCAACTGCGAATTGTCAATCAGTTGTAAGCGGGCATACGCACTCATACTGGTGTCAGCGGCTTTGTTGGCTCCTAGCATCACATACATCACATCGAAAACCCGTAGGGCATCCAAGGTGCGGAATACCAAGGCTACCAAAATGGTGGGTCTCAGCAAGGGCAGGGTCATTTTCCAAAACTGGGTCCACTTGCTGGCCCCGTCCATGTCGGCGGCTTCGTACATATCACTGGGGATGCTTTGCAAACCTGCCAGTAGCAGCAAGGCCATAAAAGAGGTGGTTTTCCAAACATCTACCCCAATCATGGCCCATAGTGCGGTACTCGAGTCGGCAAGGATGGCATCTCCGTTCAGCATGGTTTTAAGGGTTCGTCCCAACAAGCCGAATTCGGAATCGTACATAAATTTCCACATTTGGGCGCTGACAACGGTGGGAATGGCCCACGGAATCAACATGGCAGTGCGTAAAAAGCCCCGCCCTTTGAAGGTGGAACTGACCACTAAAGCAATGATCATGCCCAAAATCAGCTCGAGGGTGACACTGATCAGTGAAAAACCTACGGTGTATTTGACCGAAGACCACCATTTGGGATCTTGCAAAATGCCAATGGCATTGCCTTCGTCCGTGGTAAACCAAAAGTTACCCAACCCCAAAAAAGTAGCTTTATCGGGACTCGAGATGCTGGCATCGGTGAGGGAGTAGTAAAAGGTGATGAACAGTGGGTAGCCCGCCACCAACACAATGGCAATCAGGGTGGGCAGCAATAGGTAGATGGCTTGGCGGGTGCGAATGCTTTGTACCCCACCTCTGCGAGTTTTAATGGGTTTGGGTGGGGGTTTTTGCAGATTGGTGCTGGTCATGAAGACATCCTTTGGTTAGTCAGGGTGGCAAGGGGGCTAAAAAAAGTCAGCCCAGGGGCTGACTTTTGGCCTTTTAATGGGCTACTTTTGAAGGCTAAGGGGTTTAGTTGGCCTTTCGGCTTACCAACCACGGCCTTTGATCTTAATCAAGTCGGCTTCCAACTCTTTGACCGCAACTGTGGCGGTTTTCTTGCCGGTCAGCACGCTGTGTACTGCACCACTGAAGGCTTGGGAAACTTGGTTGTACTTCTCTTTGGTGGGGCCGCTAGGACGGGCTACCGCGCTGGTAAACACATCGTAGAGGCTACCGAAGAAGGGGTTTGCCTTCAAAATATCTTTGTCTTTGTAGAGTGTCGGGATGGTGGGGTTATAAGAACCTTCGATAGCGCGGATTTTTTGCTCTTCGGGGCCAGTCAAATACAAAACCAAGTCGATGGCTTCTTTTTGGTTGGTGCTGTAGTTGCTTACACCCAACTGCCAGCCCCCCAAGGTTGCGGCGTTTTGACCGGTAGTTCCGCCTTTGGGCAGGGGTGCTACACCAATTTTACCCTTAACTTTGGAGTCGGCTCCTTGACCCAAAGACCAAGCGTAGGGCCAGTTGCGCATAAAGGCAGCATTGCCCGACTGGAACAAACCGCGTGCTTCTTCCTCGGCATGGGTAGTGACACCAGAGGGCGAAATGGTCTTGACCCAAGAGGCTGCGGCGCTCAGAGCCTTGATGGTGTTGGGGTTGTTCACGGTGATTTTACCACTATCGTCCACGATGCTGCCTGCACGATAGCTGGTCAACCACTCGAGGGCATCACAGGTCAAGCCTTCGTAGTCTTTACCTTGGAATACAAAGCCGTTGAAATCAGTGTTGGTTCTACGCTCGCCTACTTGGATCTTTTTGGCCATGCTCGCCATTTCTGCCCAAGTTTTTGGGGCGGATTTATAGCCATATTTGGCCAACAAGTCGGTGCGGTAGTACAGCAAGCCCGCATCGGTGAACCAAGGCAAGGCGACCAATTTGCTACCCACAGTGTTGGCGGCGATGATGCCTTTAAAGTGCTGGTCGATTGCGGATTGAGGAACTTTGCCTTTCAGATCTACAAAGTGCTGATCCAGCAAACCGGGCCAGACCACATCGAGCTGGTACACGTCGATATCGCTGGACTTGGCGGCAAGCTGCTGCTGATAAAGGCCCAAGCGGTCATTGGTCAAGTTGGGGGATTCAAAGATGGCAACCGTGTTTCCGGTTTTCTTGGCCCAACGGTCAGCGCCTGCTTTACACATTTCAAGCTCTTGACCCACCGCACCACAAGCCAAAGTGACTTTGACAGCATGGGCGCTCGAGAGGGCGGCGGCGATCAGGGCGGTACTCAACATAAGAACGGTCTTTTTCATAAGCTCCTTAACGTGCGGGCGTGCTGATGGTGTGCTGATGGTTCACAAGTTGGTAGTGAATTCACAAACATGAATTCTGAGCAGTGAAAACATAAGCGAGCATCTCATACATTTTGAGCATGAGTTTGGTGTTTGGGAGGTGTGCTAAAGCAACATCTTTCCAAGTGGAGGTAACGGATTTACTTTCTTCACTAGATTAGCTCGAATTGCGCCAATTGTCAATCATGCCAATTGGTTTGAAGCGCTATTTGTAATTTAATCTAACTAATTATAGGGTTTGCGCGGCACTCGAGTGAAGGTGAGGTCGAATTTATATCGAAATAAATGTGTGTACATCGGTTATTACCTGTGTCTATGCAGTCAAAAAAGATTCTCGAAAGTCGTTTTTGGGTATCTGGGCGGGTTCGCAAGGGGGATTTTAGAATTTTGCAAGAACATCGACTGGAACGCAATATATCTAAAATACTTTTTCGAGAACTTGAGTAGGGTAAACTTTGTAAGCGATTACAAAAAATGATCTTGAGCTAGGGTTTTGTTGCAAAAAAGTGAGGTTTTTGGAAAAAATTAGCAGTGAAGTTTTGAAGATACCCCAATGACGCTGGATAAACATTGTCTCGCACAGTAAAAGTGTCGAAGATCTGGTTTCGCAAGCGCTACCAACACCGCGCCAGCACTTCGGGAAGTACGCATTTTGATTGCCGGTAAGGGGCCGAATTTAATGCGTACCCTCGAGCCAGTAATAGCGTGTAGCACGTGGAGAAGCACCCTCTTTGCGAAGCCAGCCCAACTGACACATCCCCCGCAACAACCTCGAGGCTAGGGCGCTGTTCAGGTCTAAAGCATGGCGCACATCGGCGTTACAGACTCCTTGGGGGCGCTCTGCCAAATTGAGGATTATGGTTTGCTGCTCGGCTTTGGAACGTGGGGCCAACAAAACGGTGGGTAGAGTGAGGGGGGGTGTCGAAACTTTGGGAAGTGCTGGGGCCGCCTGTGGTATTTTTTGTGGTATTTTTTGAGTTTTGCGTTTTGCTGTAGGCAAGGGAGACAGCGGCAGGTCAATCACCCCCTTGCTGTATGGCTTTGCGCCGTAGTCGCTGGGGTTGTAGGCGCTCGAGGGGTCTTCTTCTGGGATGGGCGGCAGAGTGTGGGTAGCTCTCGAGAGTGCAGCTTGCAATGCACCCAGATTGGCTCCGCCCGTGGCACGGCGGCGCAGACCGAGTGCGGCCCTCGAGCTTTCGGAAAGCGCGTAGAGGCTGTCTTTGCCACGCCCGAAGCGCTCGATCAGGTTGGCCTCTTCCATCATGGTCAAGATGCGTAAAATGCGGTCTGCTGGCAATTGCAAAGCGGTAGCAATGCGTTCGCGTTCGGATTCGCCCTCCCGCTTGAGTTGGGCCAACACAATCAGCATATCCAAGCTGAAGGTCTGCATTTCCTCTTGTTTGCGGGCCACCAGCCGCACAAAATCCACATCAAACTGTGGGTTGCGGATGGTCAGGCACACCGAATCGGGGTAGCTGAGGTATTCGGGGGGTTCTTTGCCGTGGCGCAGCAGCAATTGGTACATTTTATCCACGCCCACCCCCGCTTGTTCCACATAGCCCAGCCGCATCAGGGCTTCTGCCAGCAGGGGATTTCGGCGTTTGGGTTGATGGCGCAAGATGTTATCCGAAGTGATGCCGCCCGCCAAACCGCCTGGGTTTTGAATCTCGAGCCGATCTGGGTAGTGGTGAATCTGTACCACATCCCTTGGGCGGTAATCGCGGTG
>JANYFS010000620.1 GCA_025359705.1 Deinococcales bacterium
TTTAAGGGCAACCTCGAGCGAACCTCCCTCGAGCGGATCTCCCACACTCGAGCGTTGCCGCGCATGATACCAGCCCCTTGGCAACGACGCCAAAATCTCGAAAGAAACTGTGTCCCAATGCACCACATCCCCCACTTTTAAAACGATTTCGCCAGTGGTCGAACTATAAACCTCCTCCTCGAGCGGTTCGGCCCAATTGGGCGTGCCGCTGGGCAGGCTCGGCTCGAGGGGAATAGGCACGGGTTCTGCAACGGGTTCTGCAACGGGTTCTGTTACAACCCAAATATCGCTCGGTTTAGTTTCCCTACTTTCTGGAGCAATTACTTCTGGAGCAATTACTTCTTTTATATCAACCGATTCTGCAATAACTACAGGCTCAGGAATTACAGGCTCAGGAACTAAAGGCTCGGGAACTAAAGGCTCGGGAACTAAAGGCTCGAGGGGTACAGGCTCAGGAATTATAGGCTCAGGAATTACAGGCTCGAGGGGTACAGGCTCGAGGGCTTCCCCTTCTTCACGATCAATCAGCACTTCTTCGGTGTCCCAATGGGTCAGATCCAGCTCGGAAGGAATGGGTGAGCTATCCCCCAAAGCATGGGTCTCGAGGGGGCCATCCACATCCACTTGAATGATGTTTTTGGCAATATCTACCGAATTCATGCCTGCTTGCAAGTTGGAAGAGGCTACTTGAAAGGGCGAGCGCGGATTGGGCGCAGTGGGTTCCACTACTGTACCCAGTTGCCACGTATCCAAAGCGTCCGTTTCAGAACCCTCCTCGAGCTGAGGTGCAAATTCGGCGGTGTTGCTCAGCGAAGGGACTTCCTCGAAATCCGCCTCAAGATCCGTCTCGAGATCCGTCTCGAGATCTGAGGTGATAATAAGTACATCCTCGAGGGTATTTTTGACCTGCGAGACATCATTTTCTATAGGTAAGGGTCTATTTTGCTCAGGTCTATTTTGCACAGGTTTATTGTCTTCGGGTTTGTCCTGATCATTATCATTGCTCCTATCAGCGCTCATGATCAGCCCGCTTGGAAAACCAGAATCATGTTGCCAAAGGCGATTTCGTCGCCATTGTTCAGGCGGTAGGGGGCTTGCAAGCGGGGCGAGAAAGCAGCTTGCCCTGCGGCTTTGATAAAGACCCCATTGGTCGAACCCAAATCGCGCACCTGCCAAGCGCCTTCGGCAAAAAACATTTCGGCATGGCGGCGCGAAATATGCTCGGCTCCTGCCAAAGTGGATACATCAATATCCACTGGCCCCGAAGAAGGATCAAAACGCCCCACAGTGAGGTGAGCGCCCAAGAGTGGGATGCTTTCGCCCGTCAAAGAACCAAATTTTTTGATGCCCAACTTGGCAGGAGTTAAGGTTTCGCTCGAGCCAGTATCGGGGGCGTGTACCACAGGTGTCTCGAGGGGTTTTTCTAACACAGGAGCTGCAACCACGGGGGTTTCCGTGACCGTCAAATCGATTTGGGGCATCTCTAGCGGGGGCATTTCAATGTTTGGAGTCTCAATGTTTGGAGTCTCGAGTGCAGGAGTTTCAATAATGGGTGTCTCGATATTCTCGGTATGTGGAAGCTCGACCATCGGAACCTCAATAACCGGTACCTCGAGGGCTGGGGTCATTGGAACCACAACTGGAGTGACCACCGCAACAGGCACAGCGGCCCGCAATTCCACTCCGCAATTTTCACAATACTGCACCCCAACGGGGTTGACGTGACCGCATACATCGCAATTGATCATAAAAATCCTCCTGGTGTCTTGCTTTGGGTTATTTGCTCGAGTGTAACGATCCCCTCGAGACTCCTGCTTTGAAGTCCTGCCTTCAGAATACGCGAGTTCGGCCCAAAGGTTTCCAGAAAGGGATGAGGGGAGTCGCTGCGCTTGAGGGTGCGAGGGTGCGAGAGGGTGGGAAAAAGACTCGAGGGTAAGAGGGTAAGAGGGTAAGAGCGTAAGAAAAAGATTAAACACTCGAGGGATATAAAAAAGGACGAGCTATAAACTCGTCCCTGAACGCATTTTTTTGGTCTTTTCTCGTTGTCTCGTTGTCTCGAGCGGCCTGTCCCGAGAGCGACCAAGCCCGTAAGGTGCTGCTGTAAGGTCAAGACAGCGGCCCGTCCCGTGAGGTGACGCAGTTGGGCCAAGACAGGTGACGCAGTTGGGCCAAGACAGCGAGAAGCGCTACTCGCTCTCTCGCCCTCGAGCGCTAACCGTTATCAATCCCTATCCCTCGAGCAATTTAGCGGGCAACACGCCACCCAAGGCCAGCCATGCTTGCAAGATGTCTCCAGGCAAAGGAGCCTCGAGCTTGAGGGTTTCTTCGGTGTCTGGGTGGGGTATCTCGAGCTTCCAAGCGTGTAGGGCCTGCCTCGAGATGGCGGCACTTTCGCGCCCGTAGGTGATGTCGCCCAAAATGGGCATTTTGAGATGGGCCAAATGCACCCGAATTTGGTGGGTGCGCCCGGTAAAAGGGTGGCACTCGATCAGGCTGTAATGGCGGCCCATTGCATCCCGAAAATGGGCCAGTGGATAAACTTGGGTCATGGCTTCGCGGGGGGCGCTGCCATTGACTGCCATGCGGTGCTTTTGTTGGGGATGTCGTCCAATGGGGAGATCAATTTCCCGCACACGGTCAAGATGCCCATTCACAATTGCCAGATAGACTTTTTTGGTTTTGCGCTCTTTAAAAGCGTTGGAAACATAGGCTTGGGCCTTGACCGTTTTGGCGACCACAATCACTCCGCTGGTTTCTTTGTCCAAGCGGTGAACCACCCCTGGGCGGTAGCCCTCTTCGCTCCAAGGCATGGCTACACTTTCAGCACTCAGCCGCCCCAGCAAGGCATTGATCAAGGTTCCGGTATACACCCCAGGTGCGGGATGGGTGATCATGCCTGGGGGCTTATCCACGGCGATCAGATATTCATCCTCAAAGATCACATTAAGCGGAACGTTTTCCGCCAATACCTCGAGCGAAGGCAATTCGGGAACCTGAAAGTCCACTGTTTCGCCGCCTTTCAGCTTTTGCCCTGCTTTTTGGTTGACTTTGCCGTCTACCTGCACTCGACCCGCCTCGATCCAGTGTTGCACTTGCGAGCGGGTAACACCGCTTTGGGCCGCCAAAACCTGATCCAGTCGCCCTGCTGGGGCAATGAATGCGTTGGTAATGGGTGCCACTACATCGGGTGATTCTTCCAGTAATAATTCAGACAATTCATGATCTGATTCTGGTGTTGCTGATTCTAGTGTTGCTGGTGGTATTGCTGCTTGTGTTATACGATCATTTTCCGAACTGGACATCATTTCACCCTCGAGTGACACCCTAGCACAAACCCGACTATACAAACTCAAAACGAAAAAAAATCCTAAAACACAACCATTCTTATCACTTGATAGGTACTGCTTTAGGGTCAAGACAGGGACGACTTTGTAGCCCTAAACTGGAAGCCATGATCACCTTGCACTCGAGCCATACCCACACCGCAGAAAATCTCGAGGGATTTTTTGCGTCCTAGTCCCGATTTGGTGTTTTTGTTTGCCTCGAGGGGGGTGCGCCTGCTGGGTTTTGGGGCGCTGCCTGTGGTGCTGACCAGCTATCTCAAGGCTCGAGGCTTGCCCGATGCGGGGATCGGTTTGCTGCTTTCGCTGGCTCTGATGGGCGATGCCGCGCTGTCTTTGTTCGTCTCGAGCATTGCCGATGCTTTTGGGCGCAAACGGGTTTTGATGCTGAGTACGGTTTTAATCGCACTGGCAGGGGTGGGATTTGCGCTCTCGAGGGACGCGATTTGGTTGATGTTGTGCGCCATTGTCGGCACCATTTCGCCTAACGGCAACGAAGTGGGGCCGTTTCAAGCCCTCGAGCAAGCCTGTGTCAGCCAACTGATTCCCGCCGCAAAGCGGGCCAGAGTGTTTGGTTGGTATGCCATGATCGGTTCGCTGGCGGCGGCTTTGGGTGCGTTGCTGGCGGGTTTTGCCATCGAAACCCAAAAGCACGCGGGCATTGCCGAAATTGCCGCCCAGCAAAGTGTTTTTCTGGGTTACGCTTTGGTTAGCCTGATTTTGGTGGGCATCTTATCGAGGTTGTCTGGGCGGGTCGAAACTCCCGCTTTTGGCTCGAGGGAGACCGTTAAAATCCCGCTCGATGCAACTACCAAGCGCACGCTTGTGCAGCTCTCGAGCCTGTTTGCGGTGGATTCTTTTGGCAGTGCTTTGGTGATGCAATCTTTGATTGCTTTGTGGCTCGAGCGGAAATTTAATGTGGGTGCTGGCACTTTGGGAGCCATTTTTGCTTCCACAAACTTTGTGGCGGCGCTATCCACCCCGCTGGCAGGTTGGCTGGCAGAGCGCTGGGGTTTGGTGAATACCATGGTTTGGACGCATATTCCCGCCAATATCTTTTTGATTGCCTTCCCTTTTGCACCTAACCTCGAGTGGGCTTTTGGCTTGCTGATTGCGCGGTTTTGCCTGTCCCAAATGGATGTTCCCGCCCGCACTGCCTTGGTGATGAATGTGGTTTCCGAGCAGCAGCGCAGCCTGGCGGGGGGTATGACCCAGCAGGGGAAACTGCTTGGCACCAGCCTTGGCCCTGTACTCAGTGGCTGGATGACCCACGCGGGGTTTTTGGCACTGCCTTTTGTGCTGGGGGGGAGTTTAAAGATTGCTTATGACGTGGCGATTTATCTGAGCTTTAAACGCCTCGAAGGGAAGGAGTGAGGGCGAGAGGGCGAGAAAGAGATTGCTTGGCTCGAGGAGTGGGGGTTTTTGGCTCGAGGGGGTAATAGGCACTAAACTATAGGCAATGACTGAAGCCAATCCTAAAATCCGCAAAGCTGCCAAACCTGCTGCTGCGGTACGCATCGAAGAAGTGCTTTGGAACACCGCCGACCAATTGCGCGGGCATATTGATGCTGCCGAATACAAGCATGTGGTGCTGGGACTTATTTTTTTGAAATACATCAGTGATTCGTTTGCAGAACAGCACCGCAAGCTGCTTGCCGAAGTGGATGCAGAAGCCGCCGAAGACCGCGATGAATATATTGCTGAAGGGGTCTTTTGGGTTCCCAAAGAGGCTCGCTGGGAAGATTTGCAGGCTAATGCAAGACAAGACGATATTGGCAAGCGGATTGATGCCGCCATGACTGCGCTCGAGCGGGAAAATCCCAAACAATTGCGGGATGTTTTGCCCAAAGGCTACGCCCGCCCCAACCTGCCCCAACGAATCATTGGGGGATTGATCGATGAGATCAGCAAATATGGTACGGGTGGCACGCTCGAGGATGCGCCACAAGGGGATTTATTTTCAGAAGAAACCCCAGATACGCCCAAAAACGAAACGGATTTGTTGGGCAAGGTGTATCAATACAGTTTGGCCCGTTTTGCTGCGGCAGAAGGCAAATTGGGCGGCGAGTTTTACACCCCCGACAGCGTAGTGCTGACCTTGGTTGAAATGCTGGCCCCCTACAAAGGCCGTGTCTATGACCCTGCGTGTGGATCGGGTGGCATGTTTGTGCAGTCCGAGAAGTTTGTGGAAGCGCACAAGGGACGCATTGGCGACATTGCTATTTATGGGCAAGAAAGCAACCACACCACTTGGAAATTGGCCCGTATGAACCTTGCCATTCGGCGGATTGATGCCGATTTGGGGGCGCAAAATGCGGATACCTTTCATCAAAATTTGCACCCCGACCTGAGAGCGGATTATGTTTTGGCAAACCCGCCCTTCAACATCAGCAATTGGGGCGGCGAGCGGTTGAGCAGTGACAGGCGTTGGGTACATGGCACGCCCCCTGTAAGCAATGCCAACTATGCGTGGTTGCAGCATATTTTGTATCACCTATCGGCAAGTGGGACGGCAGGTGTGGTTTTGGCAAATGGTTCTTTGAGCAGCAACCAGAGCGGCGAGGGACAAATTCGGCAAGCGATGCTAAAGGCCGACAAAGTGGACTGCATTGTTGCCATGCCTGGGCAACTGTTTTACACCACCCAAATTCCTGTAAGCCTATGGTTTCTTGCCAATAACAAGCAAAGTGGCAAAGGGCAAGAGGGCAAAACTCTACGTGACCGCAAGAATCATGTGTTGTTTATCGATGCACGGAATTTGGGCTACATGCGAACCCGCACCGAG
>JANYFS010000622.1 GCA_025359705.1 Deinococcales bacterium
GCAAGATTGGCGGCGCGAGCAGATTAGCGCTTTGGTGCGGCGGGTTTACCTCGAGGTGAAAGCCATTCGGCCCAGTGTCTGGGTCAGCGCGGCGGTGATCACCTACGGTAGCGGCCCTGCGGACGCGCTCGAGTGGCCCAATAGTCGCCCGTACCGTGAGCTGTTACAAGATTGGGTCGGCTGGTTGGGGGAAAATACCCTAGATCTGCTGACCCCGATGAATTACAAACGCGAATCGGTACCCGAGCAAAGCCAGTGGTTCGAGGAATGGAACGCCTTTATTGCGAGCCTAGACAGCCAAATTCCCGTTGCCATTGGAACCGCGCTTTATTTGAATACTGCGGGTAATAGCGCCAAGCAAGTGACCTCCGCGCTCGAGCAGTGGGATTTTGCAGGCTGGGTGGGCTATTCTTACCGCTTTCCCACAGTGGAAAGTTATCAAAGTGGAGTGAAAAACTCCAGAGCGTTGCGGACTTTGAAGACTAACCTCTCAAGCCTGCCCCAAAATCCCCAGCCTTGGACTCCTGCACCCACCGCAGATTTTCGGGCAATTTTGGGACATCTGACCGACGGTGGACTGCCCTTTAGCGATGCGGTAGTGGAGCTTTTGAATGGTGAGGAAGTGTTTAGAACCGTTCGCAGCGATGGAAACGGCTATTTTGGTTTTTCCACCCTTCCCGAAGGGGTTTGGAGCATTCGATTGCAGGGAACGGAACGCACTCAAAGTGTCACCCTAACTACGGGAAAAGTCACTCGAGTCGAACTCAAACGGTGAACGCTCGCTCAACTCCAGTTGCTTGAACAGCGCAGCAAAACCATCCGAGACAATCGTGGCCCCCACCCCCTCGAGCTGTTCCCGATTGTGGGTTCCCCAAGTTAGGCCGTAGGTGTGCAACCCCGCTGCCAACCCCGCCTGCATATCCAAAGTGGTATCGCCCACCATCCATAGGGCTTGCACGCTTTGGTCAAAGTGCCGCTCGAGGCCAGAAACTGCCGCATACAGCACATCTGGGGCGGGTTTGAAGGGGAAATGGTCGGTGCCTTGAACGTGATCGAGATACTGGCTCAGCTCGAGGGAATCGCAAACCATTTGGGCCACGCTGCTCAGTTTGGAAGTGGCAACCGCCAAGGCATACCCCTGAATTCGCAGACGCTCGAGGGTGTCCAAAACTCCTGCATATACCCGTGTGTGTTCGGTGCAGTGTTGCGCGTAGCGGGCGCGGTAGGTGGCAATAAATTCGGCTTGGTGTGATGCAGGAACCCCAAAGCTGGAGTAGATTTCGTGCAAGGGATAGCCAAAGCTAATTCGGAAGGTTTTGAGATCGGGAATCGGAAAATTATGCGCCTCGAGGCTGAACAGCAAAGCATTTTGAATGTCTTGGTTCGAGTCGATCAGGGTTCCGTCTAGGTCAAAGAGGATGGCAGGTTTCACACCCTCGAGTTTACCGTTTTTGTTCGTTGGCGTTGGGAGCATCCGTTTTGGTTGTGGCTCGAGCGGGCTTTTTTCGCATCCGACTGACCCACTCGAGAACACCCCCAATCAAGCCCCCCACCACTCCCACATCCCAACCAAAAAACAGGGTGTATTTATAAGCAGCCTCGAGCGCAGTTTCCCCCAAACTTAAAAAGTTGAAGAGGCTCAAGCTACCCACCACCAAACCAAAAACAAAAACCCCCACCGCCCCACCCACCGCACTCCAAAGCCAGTGTTTGAACAACCGCTTGAACAGCCAGCCCAGCATGATGGCAAAAGGTAACATCGCTAAAATTTGTGGGATATAGATCATGGTTTTCTTTCTCCGTATCGTACTGATCTATCTTACGCGAGCAACTGCACTCGAGTTGCCAAAGATCAGACTCGAGCCGAGTTAAGATACAGCCATGAAACCCTCAAAGTTAAGCACCCCAGAGATCCAAACCGCCCTCGAGCCACTTTCGGGCTGGAGCCACAGTGACATGGGCATTTCCAAAACCTTCAGCTTCTCGAGCTATGGTGCAGGTGTGGCTTTTGCGGTGCAAGTGGCCCTGCTTGCCGAAAAAACCGACCACCACCCCGATGCCCTAACCATTGCCTATAAAAAAGTCACGGTTACGTACATCACCCATTCCGCAGGAGGTGTGACCGCTTTAGACCTCGAGGCCGCCAAAACCCTCTCGAGCCTTTGATTTTGTGTAGGATTTTGTGTGGAAAATTTATTGTGTGGGAAAAGAAAAAACCGCCCTCGAGTTGGGGGCGGTTTTTATGATGAGGGTTAGGGTTTAGTTGACGACGGTAACGCTGGAGGTTTTGACGACGGGGTTGACTCCATCGGTGACGGTGAAGGTCACAGTGTAAGTACCAGCAGCAGCATAGGTATGAATATAGCTGCTGGGCATAACGGCTTGGCAACCACCAAAGGCAAGATTGAAACCATCACCAAAGGTGAGCGTGCAGCTCAAGTTATCGCCGTCGCCGTCGGCAGCATTGACTTTGATAAGGGCTTTCTTACCACTGGCTAAAGCAGCAGTGGTGAGCAAAGATGCAGGTGCAGATTTGGAAACTACATTGATGGTTTGTGTTGCAAAGCCACCAAAGTTATCATCAACTCTAAAGGTATAGGGTGTGTTACCAGGTGTACTAATCGATGGTGCAACCATAGTGTTGTTATCGCAGGTAGGGATAACAACCCCATTCACTTTACAGGTGATCAAATCACCAGGATCGACGTCGGTGGCCTTGGTTGTAATTGTGAAGCTTTGAGCATTACCGTAAGACAGAGGTGCAAAAGGATTGGCCACATCTGCATCACCATTGGTGAAAACAGAGGTCAAGGTGAAGGGGCTAGCAGGGGTAACAGTAAAGATTTGAATGAAGGGATCATTGTTGGTGAAGTTCATGTTGATGGTGACATCTTTGTTGTCCATAGCACCAACGCTATCGGTGACTTTGATGTTGGCAATGAACTTACCATTGAAGGGATAGGTTTTGTTGAGCAATGCAGGGCTGGTGCAAGGGCTGATGGTTTGCATTTTTTGGAAACCAGGGTACACAGTCAGATCAACAGCGTTGGTGGTATCCCAGTTGATTACGCAGGTGTAAGGAGCAGTTCCACCCGTGAAGGCATAGCTGGTAGCTACGTTGAGGGTAGGAGGAGTAGTGGTGGCGGTAAAGCTGGTGACAACCAACGCAGGATTAACTGCAACAGTAATGGATTTGGTGACAGGAGCATTTACACCATCAGAAACGGTGAGGGTAGCAACGTAGGTACCAGCAGCAGTGTAGGTGTGGTTCAGGCTGGGCAAGCAAGGGCCTGGGCCATAGTTGGGGGTTCCGTCGCCATAGCTGACGGTGCAGGTCAAAACATCGGCAGGAACAGTGGGATCACTGACGTTCAAGTTGAACACAGTTGCCAAGGTCGCAGTACCCAAAGCAGGGGTTGCGGTGAAGATATTGATTTGGGGGGGCAAGTTGACGGGTGGGGGTGGGGGAGGAGTATTGATCGAGTTGACATCGATCATGACTACGTTGGTGTTGCCGTTGTCCAAGAAAAACACATTGATGCGGGAAAACTCACCAACAGCGGGTGCGGTGTAGTTGACACTGGTATTGTCGTTGATGACTGCGCTCGAGACGCTACCTTTACCGGTGATTGAGAAATATATTTTGCCGCCGTTGGCAGTGTTGATCAAGTCAGCCAAGATCGCAGTGGTGCTTCCACCGACAACGGTCAAGGTTTTGGTGACAACATTCAAACCCGTGGCGCTCAAGTCGATGTTGGTTCCTGGAACGATAGCAGTGCTGGCAAAAATGGCAGGAATAGCAGCTTTTTCGACGGTTACTGGGGTTGCAGCGGCTTGAACAGGAAGGTTGCTACCCGAGCAGCTATACATCGCAATTGTGGCGGTCAGACCCAACAAAACATTACGTAACTTCATGATGACCTGCTTTATTTGTTTCCTAGCCCCAAACCAGCAATACGGTTTGGTTGATTTACTAGGCGTAACATTCCGAGTGTTTTCTCGGTAGCGCGAGAGTCCTTTACATACCAAGAAGCACAAACCTTCAATGATTTTTTAAGCTAGACCAAAAGGTCGAACCTAAAACGGTGACACCTAATTCACCTTCTCGCAGATTCTACTGTATCGGACATCACTAGACAAGAGGGTTATGAGGAAAAAGGTAATATGATCCATCTTTTCTTAATCTTAATCTTATTCTCATAAAAATCGACTCGAGTTATTATTTTCTTTACCATACACATTTTTGGTCTCACTCGAGCGCCCCCGCAACCCCCACAATTCCTTGCACAATCTGGGCTGGCTCGAGGTGAGCGAAACTGAGCAAGACCCCATTGGTCGGAACCCTTTGGGCGTATTTTGCCAAAGGCTCGAGGGCAATTCCCGCAGCATAGGCGCGGGCCACCACTTCCCGCTCGAGCAGATATGGGGGTAGCTCGAGGTAGAGATGCAAACCCGCCCCGCCAGATTTGATTTGCCAGTCGGGGAGGTGCTGGGTTAGGGCCGCACGCAGGGTGGAAAGCCGCTCGAGGGCTTGAACTCTGGCCCGTTTGATATGGCGGGCAAAGCCGCCCGAACGGATAAAATCGGCAAGGGCTAGGCTATCCAAAGTGGGCGGCTGGCGGTCTGTAAGGTAGCGTGTGGCGCTGAGGGTTTCGATCAGCTCGGGCGGGGCTACCAGATAACCTGCCCGCAGTGCGGGGGCTAGGCTTTTGGAGAAGGTTCCCAAATGGATCACCAGATGCGGGGCCAAGGCTTGTAGGGCAGAAATCGGCCTGCCGTCAAAGCGAAATTCGCTGTTGTAGTCGTCTTCGATAACCCAGCAACCTGTATTTTGCGCCCACTCGAGCAGCTCGAGGCGACGTTGCACTGACATCACTGCGCCTGTAGGAAAGTGGTGGGACGGCGTGGTGTAAAGCAGCGCGGGAATTTGGCTCGAGGGAACACCCTTTACCAACTTCTCAACTAAATGTTCAATGTGTAGCCCTTCATGATCCACAGGAATGGGGATGACCTGTGCGCCGCTGGCGGAAAAAACCTGCAAAGCTCCCAAATAGGATGGATCTTCCACCACCACACTGCGCCCTGGCTCGAGGAAAACGCGGGCCAGCATATCTAGGCTGCCCTGCGAACCGCTCGAGAGCATCACCATATCGGGGGTTGCCAAGATCCCGCGCTCTTTGGCGAGGTATTCGCACAAGGCTTCCCGTGTCTCGAGCGGCCCCAAACCCTGCCCATAACCCCCTGCCAGACCGCGCAAATCTTTGGAACGAACCTTCAGCGAGGCGGCCCATTCTTCGGCGGGAAAAAGCGAAGTGGGGACATTGCCCATGCGAAAATCTATGGTGATGGGGGTACTCGACTTGGCTTCGATTTTCTGCTCGAGCGCACGTTTGGCCCATTCACTGAGTGGTGGAGTGGGGCTGGGCCTGACCTTCTGGGGTTTGGATTGGATTTCGGATTTGATGGTGGCGGAAATATAGGTTCCCGAAGCGGGGCGCATCTCCAAAAAACCTTCGGCAGCCAGCAGCTCGAGGGCTTCCAGTACGGTATTGCGGGCCACTCCCCAGGTGCGGGCCAGTTCTCGGCTCGAGGGGAGTTTACTTTGGGGTGGCAGCGCCCCCGACAAAATGGCTTGGCGCAGGCTGCGGTAGACCTGCCGATACAGCGGCTCGAGCGGCGGCTTTTGCGCGGGGTGGGTCGGCAAGATGGGGATTTTGGACTCGAGCGTGGCTTTCATTCGCTAAAAATAGAATACATCCCAAATTTGGATGGTGCTGTTATGTATGTTGCCTTGCTCGAGTCCAGACAATATGTAATCTGCTCGAAGCGCTCGAGCGACCCATTTTTCCCCCACCTTGACTTTCCCGCAAGGGGAGACGCTAACCTAGAACCATGCAACTTGAAAAACAAAATAGCTGTGTTCGCTTGCAACAGCGCCGCGCCACCCTAGAAGTCTCGAGTCCTTTGCCCCAGGTTTGGCGCATTCGCCTGGCTCCCCTTGCCGATCTGGGCGGGCAAATGCTGCCGCCCAAGCAGAGCTTTGCCGTGGTGGGCGGGCAAGACCAGCCCCTAACCCTCGAGGGGAATATGATTTCCGCAGCAAACGGAACTGTAGATGGCTCGAGTCGGCTCGAGGTGGGAGCATTGGGGTTTTTTACGCTGTGGGACGGTGAAAATTGTATTGCCAAGGTGCAGGGTTTTGCGGCCCAAGACCACCGCCAGGGTCCCTTGCCCAAGCAGCAAAGCAAAGTCTGGCTCGAGGCTCCGCAGGGTCAGCAATATTACGGCTTTGGTGAAAAAGTGGGGCCGCTCAACAAACGCGGGATGAGCTTTACCTTTTGGAATACCGATGTGGTGCCGCACCATCCCGATTCCGATCCGCTGTATCAAAGCATTCCGTTTTTTATGGGACTGCAAGATGGGCAGGCGTGGGGCTTTTTTCTGGACGAATCCAGCCGCTCGAGCGTAGACATCGCCGAAACCGACCCCGACACCCTCGAGTGGACGGTGGAGGCTGGCGAGCTGGATCTGTATTTGATTTGTGGGCCAACCCCCGCCCAAGTCCTCGAGCGCTATACCGCATTGACAGGCCGCACTCCGCTGCCGCCGCTGTGGTCTTTGGGCGTGCATCAATCGCGTTGGGGCTACCAAAACGAGGCCGATATTCGCGCGGTCATCGATGGCTACCGCAGCCGCAACCTGCCCCTCGAGGTGGTGCATTTGGACATCGACTATATGAATGGCTTCAAGGTATTCACCTTCGATCAAGACCGCTTTCCCGATGTGGCGAAATTGTCGCAGTGGGCGCGAAGCCAGGGGGTGCGCTTGGTCTGCATTGTCGATCCTGGAGTCAAGGCCGAGGCGGGTTATGCGGTGTACGATCAGGCCCTCGAGCGGGATTTTTTGGTCAAGACCTGGCGCGGTGAACCCATTGTGGGCGAGGTGTGGCCCGACCCTGCGGTGTGGCCCGATTTCTCGCGCTCAGCGGTGCAAAACTGGTGGGGAGATCTGCACCAAAGTTACCTCGAGGGAGGGATTGCGGGCATTTGGAACGATATGAACGAGCCGAGCTGTTTTTCCTTTCACAGCCCGCACATCGACCCGCGCAAAGTGATCGGCAAAACCCTGCCCGACGATGCACGGCACGGCAACCGCACGCACCTTGAGATTCATAATGTCTACGCTTTAGGCATGGCCCAGGCCACCTTTGAAGGTTTAAAACGCTTGGCCCCAGAGCAGCGCCCCTTTGTACTCACAAGGGCGGGATATGCGGGAATCCAGCGCTACAGCGCGGTTTGGACGGGTGACAACTCGAGCCATTGGGAACACCTCGAGCTGAGCATCAGCATGTTGTTGGGTTTGGGGATTTCGGGGGTTCCGTTTGTGGGCAGTGATATTGGCGGTTTTGCCAGCCACTCGAGCGGGGAATTGCTGTTGCGCTGGACACAAGCTGGGGTGTTTTACCCGCTCATGCGAAACCACAGCGCCCAAGGCACCGAAGCCCAAGAACCGTGGCGTTTTGGAGAACAGTGGCTCGAGCCGATTCGTTTGGCCCTCGAGCTGCGTTATCGCCTGTTGCCCGTGCTGTACAGCCTGATGGAGCAAGCCGAGCAAACGGGAACCCCCGCCCTGCGTCCGATGTTTTGGGAACATCCTACCGATGGCGTAGCAAGCAGCCTTAGCGACCAGTTTTATTTTGGCCCCGCCGTGCTGGTGGCCCCCGTGCTGCGCCCACACCACCGTCATCGCAGCGTGTACTTTCCCTCGAGCGATTGGATGCGCCTAGACACCCTCGAGCAGGGCGCACGTTACGCGCAAGGATGGGCTACGGTGAGCGCTCCCCTCGAGCAAATCCCCATGTTCCTGCGCCCAGGTGGGATTTTACCCTTGGCAGAAGTCGCGCAGCACAGCACCCATGCCCACTGGCAAAATCTAACCCTGATGGTCAACGCCTGCGCTTCTGGCGAAACCACTTTGCTTTTGGATGACGGCGAAGGTTACGGCGAACGCCAACACGCCCACTTTTCCCTCGAGCGCTATGAAAATCATGTGGTCTTGAAATGCTCCGAAGGTTTTGATGATGCAGTCAAGCAAATCGTTTTCTTGGGTTTACCAATGGGTTCAACAACACATAGCCCTGCATTCCAAACCGAAGATGGTTTATATGTTGATGTTTCGGGTGAATGGGACGAAATACGGGTTGACTTTTAGAGTAGTTATCCGTTATCCGTTCCCAGCAGGGTGGGAAATACCGTTTCTCAGACGAAGAAATTATTTTTTGAACTGGATAATTCAACCGTCTATTAGGCTGACAAATGCTCTAAGATTTTGGATTGTACAACAACCCCCTCGAGTTTTTAATTGGCTCGAGGGGGTTGTTGTATTACTGATAAATTTGTTTACAACGAATAACGAACAACAAATTTACTCATCGTCAAGTTTGGCAAAAATCATGCGGCCCATTGCGGTTTGGATGTTGCTTTGTACCACCACACGGCGGGGTTTGCCCCGAAACGCCAAACCACCGTCCACCACCACCATAGTTCCATCCTCGAGGTAGCCCACCCCTTGCCCTGCTTGTTTGCCTTCGTTGGTGACAATAATACTCATCAGATCGCCCGCCGCAAATTTGGGTTTGATGGCGAGGGCCAATTCGTTCAGGCTGAGTACCGAAACTTCTTGCAATTTGGCAACTTTGCCCAAGTTATAGTCGTTGCTGACCAATTTGCCATTAATTTCTTTGGCAAGCCGAATCAGTTTGTCATCCACGCTCGAGAGGTCGGGAGCGTCCCAATCAATAATCTCGAGGGGCTGCATTCCTTTGAGTGCTTCGAGTACCTCGAGGCCGCGCCGTCCGCGTGCGCGTTTGGTGGTATCGCCTTGATCGGCAATAAATTGCAGTTCACGCAGCACAAACACGGGTACCAACAATGTCCCCTCGAGGAATCCTGATGAGGCTAAATCGGTGATTCGCCCATCAATGATCACATTGGTATCCAAAATTTTGGAATTGAGATATTTGGGTGTACTCGGTGGGACGATTTGTGGGGGGGATTGGGCCATCATCCCAAAGAATTCACTTTTTTGCACTGTAAAAAAAGTGAAAAAACCACCCAATCCCAAAGTGGTAAAGATTTTAATAAACAGATTATCAAAGACTGAACCCTGCAAAATATTATTGAGCAAAACACTGATCAGAAGCGCCGCAATTGCACCAATTGCAAAGGCAGTAACTTTGCGTGGCTCGAGGGCCGCAAACCAGTTTTTGGCTTGCCTGAACACCATTTTGCTGAATTCCTCGAGTTTGGAGGCAAATAAAAACGTGGTTAGGGCCAGAGCGCAGGCCAAATACCACGAGTTGGGATAGGCAAAACCTGTAAATTGTTTGGATAGGAAGGAACCTAGTATAAAACCGAGGTATCCCCCCAAGATGATGTAAAAAGTGCGGAGTATTTGGCCTAGAGCGTCCATCGTTGGGTCAGTATACCTCTTCTGTTTAAAGGTAAAGGAAAATATGTTCGCATTGCTTAATTTTTCTCAACTCGAGCGCCGTAACAACTGCAAGGCTTCCTCGAGGGTGCGAACCCCGCCACTTTTTTGGCTGCCGACATCACTACCCATTGGCGCAATAATTTGGCTGTAGCCCGAACGTTTGGCTTCCTCGAGCCGCCGCATTGAACCGCTGACTGTGCGAAGCTCTCCTGCCAACCCTACCTCGCCGTAAACCACTGCCAAGGGTGGTAAAGGTTTGCCCACCACTGCGCTGTATACCGCGAGTGCAATTGCCAAATCCAAACCAGGGTCGTTCAAGCGCAGTCCACCCGCCAGATTCACATAAATATCCAGGCTCGAGAGGGGAAGTTCCATACGGCGTTCGAGTACCGCCAGCACCACATCCACCCGCCGCGCATCCAGCCCCACCACCACTCTTTTGGGGTTGGGATAGGGGGTTTTGGATGCGAGCGCCTGCACCTCGAGCAGCAGGGGGCGCACTCCGTCGATGGTTGCCGCCACCACACTGCCTGCCATGCCCACGGGCCGTTCGCCCAAAAAGGCCATGCTGGGATTTTCCACCGCGTACAGCCCCGACTCGCGCATTTCAAAAACCCCCAGCTCGCCCACCGCACCAAAGCGGTTTTTGGCACTTCGCAGCAAGCGGTATTGCCCCACCGACTCGAGGAAAAGCGTGGTATCCACGATGTGTTCCATCACTTTGGGGCCAGCCACCGTACCTTCTTTGGTGACATGCCCCACCAAAACCATCGCGCAGCCGTGTTCCTTTGCCGCTCGGGTCAGGTTCGAGGTTCCGTCACGCACTTGGGTAGGGGAGCCTGGGTTGCCGTCCTCGCCCACCTGTACAGTCTGGATGCTATCCACGATGCACAAAGCGGGTTTGTGTTCGGCAATCAAAGCGCCAATTGCTTCCACCCGTGTGTCCCGCGTAAACGAAATATCGCTATCGATGCCCAAACGATCCGCTCGCAAACGGATCTGCTCGAGGGATTCTTCGCCTGCGGCGTATAAAACGGTATTTTCTTGGCTCGAGTTACGGATGTGATGAGCCACTTGCAGCAGCAAAGTGGATTTGCCAATCCCAGGCTCACCGCCCAGCAGCACCACCCCACCCGCCACCAAACCGCCGCCCAGCACCCGGTCTAGTTCACCAATTCCGCTCGAGCGCCGACCCATTTCACTGCGGCTGACCTCCCGCAAGGAAACCAATTTGCCGCCCTTGATCCCGCCGTAAGCCCCCACACTGCTCATGCTGCCCAAACCACGGCTGGATTTGCGCTCGAGTTCGGCCTCTTCAAAGGTATTCCAGCTCGAGCATTCGGGGCATTTCCCCAATGCCTTGGGAGATTTATACCCACAACTCGAGCAGACGTATTGGGTGGTGGCTCTAGCCATGATGGGTTAGGATATTTTGCTCTTGGATAAATGAGGTTGGATGTTTTCGGCACATGACTAAATTATAGCAGTTTACTGGCTCGAGGGGAAATGGTGTTTGTGCAGGTTTTAAAGATACTATTCTGGTTTCCAATAAACCCCAATTTCACCTTCCCAACGACCATAAGCACGAAAAAGCCTAGCTAAAAATTCTCCATATTCCCCCTCATTCAAAGTATCTATGGTTACTCGCATGTGTTTGGTATTGGCATGAAGGATTCGCCAGTTCCCACGCTCGTTTTGCTCAAATAAAATCCCTACATGATCTTCAAAAAAAGCCAAATCACCCGCTTGAGGATTCAAAATAGCTGTAAATGCAGCTTCTTGCTGATCGGCATCTCGGGGAATGTAGATGTTTCGATACCGAAAAAAGATTTGAACCAGTCCTGAACAATCTATCCCCCAAGCGGTTCGTCCGCCCCAACGCCACGGAGTCCCTAAAAATTGTTGCACCCACTCGAGCGGTTCAAGGTTTGATGGTTTCAGTAGGCACGGTTGAATAAACGCATCCCCCACACCACTTATGTCAACAGACAACCATTTTTCTTCGCCGTAAGTTTGCATGTTTGTATACACTCGAGAGCCATAGCTAATGGGTGAAGCATAGCTATCTTTTAAATTACATTCAATATAAATATTACCCCGAAGTACCTGCACATATTGGGGGTTTTTGCGATAATTTATATTCTCAATGGTAGGCTCAAACGCCTCATCTCTATTGAACACGTATCCCACACGACTATCTGCCAAAGTTCTAATCCAAAGGTACGAACCCTCATGGCTATGCTCCAGTCCAGATTTTATATCAAACGAAAACAGCTCTATATCTTCGTGTGCCAAAATTTGAGTGCAATCTTCAAATTCTCCAATATTGTTTGTTAAAAATTCCTCTCTGTTATGCATGAAAAAAACGATTTTAGGCTCGAGCCACTGCCAATTTCCCTCAAGCCGTCCTTTCAAAGCAATTTCCGCAAGCCCCCTTTCTTGATCATAAGCCCATACACGTTGGTCTAACTCGAGTCCGTTAATGTCTTTTAGGTTCGGTGGTTTGGTCATTAAGATTCCTGTAAACTAACCTTATTCCAAAATAGAACTGAAGGTGAACCCTTATGGGTTTTTTATCCATACGCTCTATAGCATTTGCCAGAATAAAAAAAGACGCAAAAAAATGCGTCCTCGAGGTAAAACTAACTTTTTTTAGCCAAAGGTTTAGACCAAAATTTAGACGAAGAAGTTTTTGTTCTTCTCGATAAACTCGAGCTGATCGCTGGGAACATCTTCTTCGGGGAAGATGGCGGAAACGGGGCAGGCAGGAACACAAGCACCGCAGTCGATGCACTCGTCGGGGTGAATCAGGAATTGGTCGCCGCCGTCGTAGATGCACTCTACGGGGCAGACTTCTACGCAGGCTTGGTCTTTAACGCCGAGGCAGGTGCTGGTAATGATGTGGGTCATGTGGGTCTCCTTGGGGCAGGGGAAGTGTTTTCCTTGCCGAATTAGGCCCATTATGGGTAGGCTTTGGCAAAAAGGCAAGTGGGTAGGGCTTAAACTTCTATACGAAAGGGCTTATCGGCTTCGGCTGATGCCTATGTCCACGGTGTCCGCTCGAGTGGGTCTACGATCACTCAAGGTTACTCAAGATCACTCAAGATCACTCAATCAAAAAAGTAAACCAATCGTCTGAGACACGGTATTTACATCTAGCCTCGAGATCAATAACTCATGACTAAAGTCACGAGTTTGTATCTGGATTCCATCGCAACTCCGCATACCTTTTCAGACGTGCAGCTTTGACTTCAACATCCGACACATCAGGGCGCATTGATAAAGCACCCGTACTTATCCAGTCTTGCCGAACAAGCAACGTTCTCAAGCCAATATTTACACTCGCAACCCTGTCCGCATGACCCTTATGACCACATACCTCACAATCAAACATCAAACCTGCCTTCGGTCTATTCCCCCTCGAGCTATGCCCACACTTCGGACAGGCTTGAGAGGTGTAGTTTGCGTCCACTTTGACCGCCAAGCTCCCATACAAGGGGGCTTTATAGGCCAAGTTGAACTGCAATTCCGCAAAGCTCCACTGACTGCGGCGACGTTTGGCCCGTTTCGCTTTCTTACTAGCCTTGGGATTACTGCGCCCTTCGGTGCGTTCACGGATATTGGTGAGATCTT
>JANYFS010000259.1 GCA_025359705.1 Deinococcales bacterium
AGGATGCGACGAGCCGACATCGAGGTGCCAAACTTCCTCGCCGATATGGACTCTCGGAGGAAATCAGCCTGTTATCCCCGGGGTAACTTTTATCCGTTGATCGATGGCCCTTCCACTCGGTACCACCGGTTCACTAAGCCCTACTTTCGTACCAGCTCGACATGTCCGTCTCGCTGTCAAGCCACCTTTTACCTTTGCGCTCTGCGGATGATTTCCAACCATCCTGAGGTGACCTTTGGGCGCCTCCGTTACTCTTTCGGAGGCGACCGCCCCAGTCAAACTACCCGCCAAACACTGTCCGCGTTGTTCTTCAACGCGTTAGAAATCCAAGTTTCTCAGGGTGGTATTTCACCGTTGCCTCCCTCGAGTCCAAAAACCCGAGATCATAGGCTCCCACCTATCCTACGCAGAAAAACCCGAACACCAATGTCAGACTATAGTAAAGCTCCACGGGGTCTTTTCGTCCTACTACGGGTAGGCCGCATCTTTACAGCCATTTCAATTTCACCGAGTCCCTCGTTGAGACAGCGCCCTGATCGTTACGCCTTTCGTGCAGGTCGGAACTTACCCGACAAGGAATTTCGCTACCTTAGGACGATTATAGTTATCGCCGCCGTTCACCGGGGCTTCATTTCGCAGCTCTCACCGCTCCACTTGACCTTCCGGCACCGGGCAGGCGTCAGACCCTATACTTCCACTTTCCGTGTTCGCAGAGTCCTATGTTTATGGTAAACAGTCGCCAGGGCCTATTTTCTGTGTCTCTCGTTAAAGAGATCCCCTTCTCCCGAAGTTACGGGGTCATTTTGCAGAGTTCCTTAACGAGGGTTCTCTCGCGCGCCTTAGTGCTTTGACACCCGAATACCTGTGTCGGTTTACGGTACGGGCACATCATACATATGCTTAGAAGCTTTTCTTGGCACCCTGGATTCAGCAACTTATCAGTCCGAAGACCTTCCCGATGCACCTCAACCATGTAGATTACGGATTTTCCTGTAATCAAGCCTTGGTACACCAACGGGCATAGCCATAGCTCCGCTTTGCTTATCCTAATGCGTCCCTCCATCGCTCTATGATGTGGTGCAGGAATTTTAACCTGCTGTGCATCGCTTACGTCTTTCGACTTCAACTTAGCTCCCGACTCACCCTGGGCGGACGACCCTTCCCCAGGAAACCTTATTCTTTCGGCGGAGGAGATTCTCACTCCTCTTATCGTTACTCATACCGGCATCCGCACTTCCCATACCTCCAGTGGTCCTTCCGGTCCACCTTCAACGGCCTAGGGAACGCTCCCCTACCATCAATCATCCAAAGGATGACAATCCGCAGCTTCGGTAAATAGTTTGAGCCCCGATCATTTTCGGCGCATCGTCACTCGACTAGTGAGCTATTACGCACTCTTTAAAGGGTGGCTGCTTCTAAGCCAACCTCCTAGCTGTTTTAGCAACGACACATCCTTTACCACTTAACTATTATTTCGGGACCGTAGCTGGCGGTCTGGGTTGTTTCCCTTTTGGCTACGAAAGTTAGCTCACGCAGCCTCACTCCCGGTTATAAGCACGCCTCTTCGGAGTTTGATAAGGTTTGGTAGGCTGGTAGGCCCCCTAGCCTTTTCAGTGCTCTACGGGACGTGCTCTTGATTCCGAGGCTGTACCTAAATACATTTCGGGGAGAACTAGCTATCTCCAGGTTCGGTTAGCTTTTCACTCCTAAACACAATTCATCCGAGACGTTTTCAGCCGTCACCGGTTCGGTCCTCCACCTCCTGTCACGGAGGTTTCAACCTGATCATGCCTAGCTCACCTGGTTTCGAGTCTAGCTCGACATACTGATTCGCCCTATTCAGACTCGCTTTCGCTGCGCCTCCATCTATCGATTTAAGCTTGCATGTCAAGTCTAAGTCGCCGGTTCATGCTTCAATAGGCACGCCATTAACCGCATATGGGTCAATGACTGCTTGTAAGTCCACGGTTTCAGGTTCTATTTCACTCCCCTCCCGGGGTTCTTTTCACCTTTCCCTCACGGTACTTGTGCGCTATCGGTCACTAGGAATATTTAGCCTTGCGCGGTGGTCCGCGCGGATTCAGTCATCGTTCCACGAACAACAACCTACTCAGGTACCACCTACTATCATCAACCTTTCGCCTACGGGACTTTCACCCTCTTTGGTCTGCTCTTCCAAGGCAGCTCGGCTAGATTATTTGATTCGTTCTTGGTGGCCCTACAACCCCTCGAGATAAATCCCAAGGTTTGGGCTACTCCCTTTTCGCTCGCCGCTACTTGGGGAATCGATTTCTCTTTCTTTTCCTCGAGTTACTTAGATGTTTCAGTTCACTCGGTTCCCTTCCTTTGCAGGATAACCATTGTTCACAATGGCTGGGTTTCCCCATTCAGACATTCACGGATCAATGCTTGTCTCCAACTCCCCGTGACTTTTCGCAGGTAACCACGTCTTTCTTCGGTTCTAGTGCCAGGGCATCCACCGTGGACCCTTATTATCTTGACCTTCTTCTTCAATCCTCCAAACGTAAAAACGCTCGAGAGGATATGATGTCATTTTCTACACCTGTATTCGCTTGTCATGCTGCTCGAAAAGGGTTTTTCCCTTCCCTGCGCCTTTTGGTTTCCCTCGAGGCGAAGAAGAGTGTACTACCCAACCCTCGAGTTTGTCAAGCGTTTTTGCTTAGTGGTCTCGAGTCGTTCTAAGCTATTTCGCTTAGGTACGTGTGGGATGGGGAAAATCACAACACGAACTCGAGAGGAACTCCGCTTGAACCCAAATTGAACCTTGACTCGAGGGGCTGCGTATCTGTTTTCAGTAAGTGAGATTGGAAAGAAGGCAGCAGACAAGCATCACAACACACCCTAGAACTCGAGCACATTCAACATTTCGCAAGCGTCAAAAAGGCGCTGTGAAACGGGATTTCACTGTCCCAAAAAGGAGTACCACCATGAAAGTATTGACCACTTTAACCGCCCTGATCACCCTCTCGAGCCTTGCTTTCGCCCAAGACACCATGAAAGACGGGATGATGAAAGATGTTTCCGCAAGCTTCACCACGGTTCACGCGCCCACCACGGGTACTGCCACAATTAAAGTGGGTAAAGAAGGAAGCACCCTCGAGTTCAGCAACTTTAAAACCGAGCCTGCCCCCGATTTACATGTCTGGCTTTATAATGGTCTGCCCAGTGAGTTAAAAGATAGCGATCCTCTTAAAGTTTCAGGTAAATACATCGATTTGGGCGGACTGAAAACCAATGTCTCGAGCGCCTCAATTAAGATTCCTGCGGGAACCGATTTAACCAAATACAATAGTGTGGTGTTGTGGTGTGATCAATTTAGTGTGACCTTTGGGGTGGCCCGCTTTGCTACTGCGGACGCTGCCATGATGAAAAAAGATGATGCAATGATGATAGACAAAATGGGGCTTGCCTCAGGCAGTTTCAAAAGTGGGGCAGCACCTACCAAAGGCGACATCAGCATTACCCAAGGCAAGAGCAATTTGGTATTGAACATTCAAAACTTCAAAACCGAACCTGCACCTGACCTTGAGGTGTTGTTGTATAAAAAACTGCCTGCCTCGAGCGTCAAAGACATCAAAAAAGGTTATGCAGGTCAATTTATTCGGGTGGGTGTGCTTAAAAATTTTAGTGGCGAAGTGACTTTGAACCTCCCCAAAGGTATTAAGCTCGAGAACTACCATACGTTGGTATTGTGGTGTAACCAAGTGAAAGCATTGTTTGCCACTGCCAATTTGGAACAAGCGGGGATGATGAAGAAATAATGTGTTTGCTGTTTGAGGATTGAATAGATGGCTCGAGCTTAAGAAATCGCGTGCCATGACGGTTTTGA
>JANYFS010000035.1 GCA_025359705.1 Deinococcales bacterium
TCGAGTGGTTGGTTTCGGGGAAGCATATTTCCAAGCAAATTGGGGCTAGGCTCACGGCGGTGGTGGCATTTTTTGCTTTTGGAGCTGCATTTATGGTGGCGCGGGTAGCATTTATTGCTGCGCCACCACATTGAAAACCCCCATCACCGCTCGAGCAGAAATCGGCTCACCTGTTTGAACAGTTCATCGACCCAAACCAAACTGTCGAAGGTGTGACCTGCACCCAGAATGCGTACCATTTCTCCGCTCGAGGCACTAGCGTAGCGTTCGCCCATCTCAATAGGAACCGCTTGATCCTGGTCGCCGTGAATCACCCGCACGGGGTTTTTGTATTTGCGTATGGCCTCGAGCGGATCAAGTTCGGGTAGCTCGAGCCAGAAAGCGCGGCCCACGGGCCAACCGCCGTAATCAAAGATGGTTGGGGGGATTTGTCCGTGTGGCATCCGTTTGAGCATAATTTCGGGGGTAGCGGGGGCCAAAAGCAGCACTTTATAGGGCTTGGCAATGGGGGCAGTCAGGGCCGCCACCAAACCGCCCATCGAAAAACCAAACAGCGAAACACGGCTCGAGTCAATTTCGGGCAGATCTCGCAGGTAATTCAGGGCTTCTTGCGCGTCTTCTACTTCCTTGGAGAGCGTCATTTCGCTGTAGTCGCCTTCGGATTCGCCACTTCCCCGAAAATCGAAGCGCAAAGATGCGATTCCCAAGCCCATCAGATAACGGCTGAGCAACACAAACAAACGGTGGTCGCTCGAGCGGCTACCCGTCCAGCCGTGTAGCATCACCACTGCGGGAAAACCGCCTAGGGGTTTGGGGGTTTCGGGGATATGCACCATGCCGTGCAGTTTTTGTCCAGATACTTTGAAAGATGCCCAAGATTCCATAGGCTCGAGTATAGGAGAGTGGGGGGCGCTGCGCTATCTTGGCCCAACTGCGTCACCTGTCTTGACCTTACAGCAGCACCTCACGGGCTTGGTCGCTCACGGGACGGGCCGCTCGAGGGTGAAAGGGCGAGAGAGCGGGAGGCTAAGAAAAAGATTGAGTCGCTCGAGGTTTTTCTTCTTTTAAGGAAAACGGAAAACGGAAAACGGAAAACCTACCCTTAAACCTCCCATAAATCCCGAATATACTCGAGCCTATGGCTTTAATCATTCCTTGCGTAGATATCCAGTCGGCTCGAGCGGTGCGTCTCTTTGAGGGCGACCCCGACCAAGAGACCATTTATTTTGAACGTCCCCTCGAGGCTGCGCTGCATTGGCAAAATTTGGGAGCCAGCATCTTGCATTTGGTGGATTTGGACGCGGCTACGGGGCGCGGCGAGAACCGCCAGATTATCCTCGAGATTGCAGCCAAGGCCAGTGTGCCGGTGGAAGTGGGCGGGGGAATTCGGGATTTTGCCACGGCCTCCGAATTACTCGAGGGCGGAATCTCAAGGGTGGTGATTGGCACGGCTGCGGTAAAAAACCCACCGCTGATCTCGGAATTGCTGGAGAAATACGGGCCAGAGCGGATTGTGGTTAGTGCGGATTGCAAAGGCGGTTTTGTGGCGGTGGCAGGCTGGGGTCAAAGCTCGAGCGTGCGTATTGCCGATATTTGTAGTGATATGCAGACCAGAGGGCTAAAAACTCTGATCTTTACCGATGTCTCGAGGGATGGAACCTTGCGCGGTTTGGATCGCGACCTGATGGCGCAGGTGCGCCAACTGTGGCCCCTCGAGTTGATTGTGGGCGGCGGAGTTGCCAATGTGCAGGATGTGGCTTTGCTCGAGCGCTTGGGCATCGAGGGTGCGATTGTAGGGCGGGCGATTTATGAAGGCACCTTGCCCTTTCCTGTGCCTGTTGCTGTGCCAAATACTCCACTCGAGGGCTAAGAACGAAGGGGTAGGTACTAGAGAGCCATAAAAGTACCCAAATCTACTTAAATATCCCTCGAGAAACACTTCTTACATACCGATCCCATCCCCCTTGCACTCCAGCCAGTACTCACGTTATAATTTAGTTCAATACATATTTATATCA